>DYTF01000058.1:0-3261 GCA_020726105.1 Sulfurovum sp.
GCATACCGTCATTATCACTATCTTCATCCAATGCATCAATAATTTTATCACCATCAGTATCTCGTGGATTATCAATATCTCCTATCTCTTCTCCATCTAAAATACCATCGTCGTCACTGTCGTTTGAGTTTGGATTTAAACCTAAAGTTATCTCCTTATCATCTGGAATGGAGTCGTTATCACTATCAATAACACTCTGTTCTATATGAACAGTTACAGCCTTATATATCACACCTCCATTCCCATCATCAAACTGTAATTCAAAACTATCACTACCCACATAATTTGTTTCAGCTATGTAGGTTATATTATCATCACCAATAACAATGCTTCCATGTAGTGGATTTGTAGATACTGTTATATTTACTTCATCCTTATTTCTATCTTCAATACTAAATGGTAATGTTCCTCTACTGTTTTCTCTTAGTGTTAAGTTTGAATCAATAGTTATATCAGGTGCTATATTTTCTAACTTTACACAATGTACAAACTCTTCACTAGTGGGTAAAACTGAAGAGTAATGCGATGGATTATTCCCGTAAACACTAGAATATCTACCAACACTATGTGTACTTGGTGTACTAGACCACATACCTCTAAGCTCATTTAATATATAAAAATTATCTACCAACTGATAAGCATTTCGTAACTCTTGAAGATTTGGTAACCTAGCACCCATATCAATACAAGTAGCATTTGCATCATCTAAATTCATTCGTTCAGAACTTCTATTTTCAACAAAATCAGCAATCTCAATAATATTAATCATAATCTTTTCGGTTTTACTATTACCCAGTCTATCTGTTACTTTTATACTAATAAAACCACTTTGGGCTTTTAATGCTTTCAAAGTCAACATAAGCTCTTCACCCTCATACTGAACACTATCTAACCAATCATCTTCCCACTTCTGAGTAGTTTCAATCATCTCTTGTTCTTCATTAAGTACCGTAACTTTTAGTTCACCACCTTGTAAGTCACTAACGCCTATCGTAATGTTAAAGTCTCTTAAACCAAGACCCAATTTATAGTTAGTTTGTTCAAGAGTAATGGTTAATGTTTCAGGTGTATCAGTATCATCAAGATAATTAGTACCCCGTTCTCGTTCCACCTTATCGCTCACACCATCGTTATCAGAGTCACTATCTAGTGCATCTATTTCATCTGTTCCATCTGTATTACGAGGGTTATTAACATCTCCTATCTCTTCACTGTCTAAATAACCATCTCCATCGCTGTCGTTTGAGTTAGGATTTAAGCCTAAGGCTGTCTCTATTTCATCTGGGATGCTGTCATTATCACTATCAATAATCTCTTTCTCCACAACAATATCCCAACTTCGTTCATGACTTCCTACACTATTGGTTGCCGTTACAGTGATACCAAATGTACCCTCTGTCACACTATTCCACTGTACCATTCCACTACTAGTAACTGATATAGCATTGTTTGGAGTAGAACTAATTGCATAAGTGATAGGTTCTGTTCCTGCTTCTAGTTCTAACTGTTGTGCATAAATATCTCCTACTTTTAGAGATACAGAGCTTACTTCTCTTAAAGTTGGAGCAACAATAACTTCTGCTTTTTTAATAACTATCTGAACCTCTTCATTAATATTCTGATAATCTAATAAGACACTCATAACATCAGATTCATCTTCCTTAAAACTTCCTTTTAGTCCATATGAGCCTATTTCTAAATCATTAAAACTAACAAAACCATTATTATCAGATAAAGATACTTTTTCTGTATTACTTGCATCCGTTAAAACAACACTTGCATTAACAACACTATTCCCCTCCTCATCAATTACAAAAGCATTTAGATTGAGTATTGGTAATATATTGATATTTTGGGTTGCAAAATTTTCACTAAAGTTCCCTGCATTATTTTTAGCATTTGCTCGGACATAAACTGTTTGTTGCGTCTCTACGTGAGGTAGTGTCCATCCATATGACCATTCGTTATTCTCATTAACACTGATGTTTCGCCCAATTTCACTCCAGTTTTCATTGTCTAAAGAGTACTCTAAAACAACTTCACTAATCCCTCCATAAAGCTCACTACTGTCATCATTGGCTGTTCCTGCTAATGTAACAGTAGCTCCACTTTTCAAAGTACCTGTTAAACTACTCATAGAGATGGTTGGTTTGGCATCCGAACCTGTTTCTTCCCTAAGTACGATTTCTATCTCTCGTTCTATTTCATTACCAAAATTATCTCCCACATAGAGTCTAATTTTATGGGTATCGGCATAACCATTTGGCAAGATAAGACGAACTTTTTTGTATTTGATATTGCTACTTGTGGAAGTTGTATCTATAAATTTACCTTTTTGCGTTCGCCAAGCTGTAAATATATTTTGTGTATGCTGTTGACCATTTTCATCGGTACAAGAAGAGCTACCTCCACTAATAACTGCTTCCAAATCAATCGCATAAACCTCAACACCATTATATGGAACTTTTCCTTCAGAGAGTTTATTGATAGAGACAGTTGGAGGTGTTGTGTTATAACAGACTGGTTGTTCATACCGTACACCTATTGCTCCTGAGAAATCTGATTGATTAATATTAAAATCACTCTCTTTTATGGTAGGTATAGTGAGATTGTTTTGATAAACATTATATAAAATGATAAATATCTCTTCTCTCAAAATTGATCTATCAGGTGAAAAGGTCTCTTTTTCACTACTAATCAATCCTAATGATTGAGCTTTATAAATGTATCCAGCAGCAAGATGTGTAAATTCAACATCACTATATTTTGTAACTCCTAAGAAGTCTGTCAAAGGTTGAATATTTAAGCTTTCTAATATCGCTTTTAATGCCCAAGCTCGACTAATCTCACCTGCTGGATTAAAAATAATGTGTTCCGTTTCATCTGTCTTATGGTCAAATACGGAAATACCATCACTATAACTTAGATTTGATATATACATCACAGAATTATAGTACCAAACAGAAGCATCATTAATATCATAGTACCCTTCTAAAGCATCTATATCAATAATATTTTTAAAATAAGCATCTGCATTTTGTTTTCCTCTTCCTAAAACACGATATATCATGGTGAGTAGTTCAACACGATTAGTATTGCTATTTCCTCTTAAATCTTTGTTATCAGGTAGGTCTATAATCTTTCGTTCTATTAGGTCGTTTGCTGATTCTATTGCCCAATCAGATAGGTTTGTATAAGGATTTACAACTTTATCGTTAACAAATAATAAACCACTCTTTGTAATTTTTTTACCACCATCAT
>DYTF01000058.1:3361-8173 GCA_020726105.1 Sulfurovum sp.
ACTGATTTACATCTCCCTCATTTAGACTACTTGGGCTGACACTTGTTATTGTTGGAGCTAATACTTTATCGTTAACAAATAATAAACCACTCTTTGTAATTTTTTTACCACCATCATATAAAACCTCAATTGGTCTATCACCTTTTGGAACATTTGCATTTCCACTACCATTTACATAAGAAGATTGTACTTTTATTTGTGTTGTTGTCTTTGAAATAAAAGTTGTTGTTTCTACTACTCCTGCAATAAACACTTTTGTTACTGAATCTAGATTAGTTCCATTGATATAAATGTACTGATTTACATCTCCCTCATTTAGACTACTTGGGCTGACACTTGTTATTGTTGGTACAGGAATACTATCTGTTTTGACACTACGATAACTAGAGTAACCTGACCAACCAGTATCATTTCCTGCCTGAACTTTATAATAATAAGTTGTGTTTGGAGATAAATGTGTACCTGAATCCGTATAGGCTGTTCCATTACTATAATAGATTTGTTGATAACTTCCATTGTAAGATGTTGCTCTATAAAGTTTATAATTTGTTGCTCCACTTACACTGCTCCAACTAATATAAATTTTATTGGTTCCTTGTGCTGTGGCACTGGGTGGGGATGGTGTTAATGGAACAGGTTCTGTATAACTCACCTTAATCGGACCAACCCAAGTCCAACCACCATCAGGACTTTGATACCGTGCATAAAAATATTTTGGATAGTCTGAATAACTAGCTAAGTTATGTGTGGAACTAACAGAAGAGTTTCCAGCATAAACTGTTTTAGTATCCCTATTGGCTCCATAAGATTCATAAGACCCAACTTTAAAGTACATTGTACCAATACTTGAAAAACTACCACTTTGTTTACTTGCTGTTAAGGTTAAATTAGTGCCACTCAATGAAGCTTGTAATTTTAAGATGGAACTACCTCCCCATTGACTTATACTTGCACCCGATGTCGTATAGCTTTTATCAATTGAGTATCCTGCAAAGAGGAATGTTTGCGTTAATATAAAAAGCAATAGGCTTTTTATTAGTATGTTTGTTGTTTTCATGTTAAAGTCCTTTTACTTTTGAAATTATATAAGCCATTTCAGCTCTAGTTACATTATGTTCAGGAGGATATGTAAAATTATAAGGCTCATCATCTAGTACACTTGTAAATGGTTCATACCACTTTTTATATACCCCTATTTTTATTTTTTGAGGAATTAATGTTTTAACTATAATTTTTGATGCTTCTGCATAATTAATAACTTCATTAGGTTTAAATGTTCTATTCTTATACCCATCAATAATATCTTTACTTTTAGCAAAATTAATATAATTTTTATACCAACCATCTATATCTGAAAAATTAAAGCTTTCGGTATTATCTATTTCATCCTGAGTATATTCTGCTGACAATAATAAAATTTTAGTAAATTCAGCACGAGTAACTGTATCATTCGGATGATACTTTCCATCATCTTGTCCTTTTACAATACCTTTTGCTTTAAGTTTACAAATACTTTCTCTTTGAAATTCTTCAGCTTTGTAACTATCAGAAAAACACATATTTTTATACTCATAAGGTTTATGCTCATTTAAAAAGCTTATTGGCTCAACCATATCACTATAAGCTGCACCAAACTGATTCTTTTCTCCATTCTTTCCTTCTTTAATATCGGTATGATAGTTTAAGTTTTTTGTAATTGTAAAATGAATATGTATTGGATCTCCAAAAAGCCTCATTTCACCAATTTTTTGTCCTTTATATATATTTTCACCCTCTTCAACCAATGGATAAACATGTCCATAAAGTACAATAATTTCAGAATCATCATCTAATTTATATTTAACAAAGACTGCTGACATATTATTTTTTGAATGATAATGTTTAATTATATAGACAACATTTCCATTTGATATAGAATAAACTTCATCTCCAATAGTACTGGCTACAATATCTACTGCTCCATGTTTTTTATGTTCGTTTGGTGAAGGAAAAGTATACTTGCATGATAAATAATCATAAAATGAACTACTTCTCAAAATATCTTTGTTTAAAGGCTTACTCCAACTAGAATTCCAATTAATATCATATCTACCACCTTCATTATTAGTTTGATTACACTGTGTAATTAATACATCTGAAAATGCTACACTAGTTAAAAACACTATTGAAATTAGTACTCTAATAAAACTTTTCATCCTCCACTCCTAAACATATCTTTATCAAGCTTCTCATACAAATAATAAACAAACTTACTCATCTCAGCTCTATTCACCTGTTTATCAGGCTTAAAGCTACCATCATCATAGCCACCAATAATTCCATTTTCATAACAAGCCATAATCCACCTATAGTGTTGATGTGTTGAACTTAAATCAGAAAAAGGATTATTTTTATAATCAGCAACTGCCTTCACTTCTAAGTGTAAGGCATTGACAATCATATGAGCCATCTCCCCTCTGCTTAAGTTACCTGATGGATTAAACTCACCTATCTTCCAAAATGAGATAGAATTTTCCCTATCTTTAGGATTTTTAACATTTAAATTGTTTAACAGTGGAATAGCACTAGAAAAATAGAGAGCATGAAAAAACCATCCATTACTACTATTTTTTACAGAGTAGTCATTATATGGAATAGTATATACATCTAAAACCTTAATTTCATCACCATCATTTGTCTTTTTCATGACGGTTCTATAAACCATTGTCAAAGCTTCTACTACATTAACAAGCTTAGCAGGTTTAAAAGTCTTATCATCGTAACCAGTAACTATCTTTTTATCTTTTAGCTCTTTGACATAAGGTGAATACCATTTATCTGAAGGAACATCTCTAAAAATATTGAAAATTGAAACCGTAGCTCTATCTTCATAATCTAAAAGTTTTGCAACAAGTTCTGTAGAACCCTCTTTTTTAGGATTTAAATATAGTTTCCAATTAAGTGTTGCAATATTTGTATCTTGAACCAAAAGACTTAATTCTGTACATGAATTTATCATACCTGATGTATTGTCTGAATAGTTAGCAAAAACAGGTGTCCACCTACTTACCAATTGACTTGTAAAATCATCATTTAAAGTATAATTGAACTTCTTTTTATTGCGTATCTCAATATTTTTAATTGTAACATCAGAATCTTTTACAACAACTATCTTGGTATCGACTATGATGCTATTTTTACCTTTTATAGTAATAATTGGTGTAATATGATAAGTACCACCTTTCGATACATCAAATGAAGAATTGATATGAAAAGTAGGAATGTAATCTTTACTATTTCTAACCAACCATAGCACTTTAAAATCATTTGTAGAGACATCATTCTCTTTTACCTTTGCAGACAAACTTATGCTCAATGGTGCTTTAGGCAAATAACATTTTGAATTTATAAAATTAGTTGTAATATCTATATCATACTTTGATTCCAATACAACATTAGTAAATCTTTTCTGTAAATTTTCATCCAAAGACTGTGAGACTTTTTTAACCTCATCTCTATCAAGATATTTTTCAAAAAACATAAAAAATATACCACCATTCAGTGCCTCTACCCAACCTCTATCACTAGCTATATTATTCATATTTTTAAAAAACATAGAAAAGAGAAATATAGTTATTTTATCTTGTTGATATTGTTTATAGCTATCTTGGCTTTCATATTGATAAGTTCTTGTGAATGCCTCATTTAAAGCTTTTTTAGATAATGGGCTTGTTTCAAAACTTGACCATAATAAAGTAGTTAATAAAATATGTTCTTTTAAAAGTTTGGGAGCATCATAGAACTCATGCTTTAATTCATCAATCCCAAATGCTGCAATCACACCAATGCCCGTAGAGTTAAAAAGTAAAGAGGTGAGCTTTCCAACACCATAATCTAAAATAAAATCAGCACCCAAATCAACAATTTTTACTTCTCCTTGATTATGCATTGCTTTAATTATAGATATACCCCGATTAATCATCCCATTATTTCGACTTATAATTTCATTTGATATTTCAGATAACACTTCAGTCAAAGCACTATCTTCTTTACTGTTCATCTCTTGTAAAAGCTCTATCTTATCAAGCAATATACCTGCCTCTAAAGAGTTACTGATGAAAAATTGCATGATATCATGATTTATAGAGAGTGTTACTTGTGCTATTTTTATATCTTTTTCTAATGTTTTTAATCCAGTAGATAAAGTATTAAGTCTGTTTTTTACATTTTTAAAAGTAGCATGTTTTTCCCATCCTAAATAGTGTTTTCGTATTGCACTATAAAGATTATTGTTATTTGACTCTTCTATGAAATCTAATGTAGTATCAAAAGTACCTCTTATCATATCGCCATTATTAAAAGTACTATCTCCTATTTCCTCTATTTTATTAAAAATTTCTAACGATGAATTATAGTTCTCTTTCACACTAGAGTTTTCTATTAATTTATATACTATTTGTTTATAAAATTTTTTTCTAATACTTTTTGATTTAATATCTACTTTTGCTGTGACACCAGAAGCATCATGGTTTGTTTTATTCAATAACTGTTTCACATAATATAACTTTGTACCATTATCTGAATGAATATATTCATAAGAAAGATTTAGATTATCTAGCTTATTCATATCTTCTTGATAATCGGCAAATACAAAACTTTGATATAATAAAAAAAATCCTAGTATATGGACTATCCATCTCATCTCCCACCCCCATCAACTTCAACATCCACAAACTCCAAAATATCCCCATGAAGCACAACCCCTATACCAATATCAGCCCAAATCAATTTTCCCAACTTCATCATCTACCTTTCATTCTCACAATTAAAACT
>DYTF01000182.1 GCA_020726105.1 Sulfurovum sp.
ATGTTTATAACCCTGATGTGGCAATGACACTCAATAACCTAGCCAATTTAGAGAGGGCTGAAAACCACAACGAAAAAGCAAGAGACTACTACACCGAAGCAGTTGAAAAGTACAGAGCATTAGCCAAAATAAACCCAAGCGTTTACACCACATATGTCGCTACGACACTCAATAACCTAGCCATTTTAGAGAGTGCTGAAAACCACAACGATAAGGCAAGAGGCTACTACACCGAAGCACTTGAAAAGTACAGAGCATTAGCCAAAACAAACCCAAGCGTTTATAACCCTGATGTGGCTTGGATACTCAATAACCTAGCCATTTTAGAGAGTGCTGAAAACCACAACGATAAGGCAAGAGGCTACTACACCGAAGCACTTGAGATAAGAAGAGCGTTAGCCAAAACAAACCCAAGCGTTTACACCACATATGTCGCTACGACACTCAATAACCTAGCCATTTTAGAGAGTGCTGAAAACCACAACGATAAGGCAAGAGGCTACTACACCGAAGCATTAGAAAAGTACAGAGCATTAGCCAAAACAAACCCAAGCGTTTACACCACATATGTCGCTACGACACTCAATAACCTAGCCATTTTAGAGAGTGCTGAAAACCACAACGATAAGGCAAGAGGCTACTACACCGAAGCACTTGAAAAGTACAGAGCATTAGCCAAAACCAATCCAAATGTTTATAACCCTAATGTAGCTTTGACACTCAATAACCTAGCCGTTTTAGAGAGTGATGAAAACCACAACGATAAGGCAAGAGGCTACTACACCGAAGTACTTGAAAAGTACAGAGCATTAGCCAAAACAAATCCAAGCGTTTACACTCCTGATGTGGCAATGACACTCAATAACCTAGCCGTTTTAGAGAGAGCTGAAAACCACAACGAAAAAGCAAGAGGCTACTACACCGAAGCAGTTGAAAAGTACAGAGCATTAGCCAAAACAAACCCTGATGCTTTTGAGATAGATTATGCAAAAATACTTATCATGGGTGTTTATTTATTTGATGAAGAGATGGAAAATCTGAAAATAGCAAAAGAGATACTCTCAAAAAAGATATATAAAAATATTGATGAGGCTCAAAAGTTATTGAATATTGCAAATAGTCTTTAGTAGGGGTAACCCTTGTGGTTACCCGTATTTTCTTCAAACATCATCTTACTATTCATGGGTAGGCACGAGACCTACTCGTTCCCACTTTCCAAGTGGGAATGCATATCTCTAAGCTTTACCACATTTTTTCAATTTGAATCAACCCATTAATTCCTTCATAATCCCTAGCACTACTATATCTCCAATGTTTTGTATGCATTCCCACTTGGAAAGTGGGAACGAGAAAATAATAAGAGATGATTTTAGAGAAATAACCATTGTGA
>DYTF01000183.1 GCA_020726105.1 Sulfurovum sp.
AAGAACAAAAAGGGCTGAGTTTTAATGAATTGATGGAAAGCGTGATGTTTGACCTTCGCTTCAAAGTTGCGTTAGGACTTGCGAACATTGATGAAGTCCCTTTTTCAAGGGCAACGCTTTTTAATTTTCAAAACAGGATTTTATCTCATGAAGAACAAACCGGCATCAATTTGATCGAGCAGGTTTTCGACAGTTTGACCGCAGAACAAATCAAACAGTTGTCACTGAAGACAGATATTCAAAGGACAGATTCCACGTTGATTTCCTCCAACATCAGAAAATACTCCAGGGTACAATTGTTGATCGAAGTATTGATCAGGCTGGAAAGGATACTGGATGAGAATGACAAACAGCAAATTGGCGTGCAGTTACAGGGATATTTGAAAACAGGGTCGGCCAAATATGTTTACGGGTTAAAATCAGAAGACCTGCCACGCGAACTGGAAAAATTAGGCAAGGTGTATTACACGGTCAATGTAGCAATCAACGAGCATGAAAGATACCAAAACACAAAGGAATTCGTCAATTTCGCCCGTGTTTATCGGGAGCATTTTGTAGTTGTTGACCGGCAAATATCCCCAAAGCCAACGGAAGAACTACACAGCGGCATGTTGCAATCGCCCGATGACCAGGATGCTACCTTTCGCAAAAAGAAAGAACAAACCAGCAAGGGGTACACCATCAACGGCACCGAAACGGCAAACCCCGACAATCCGCTGCAACTCATCACCGATATTGCGGTAAACCCAAACAATGTTGACGATAGCGTAATACTCAACAACCGCATTGATGCCATAATGGGAAAAACGCCAGATTTAATCGAATTGCATACTGATGGCGGTTATGGCAGCGAAGACAATGACAAGTCTTTTGAGCAATTGGAGATTGTCCAAATAACCACGGCCGTCAGGGGACGTGAAAGCGAAGTAGAGAAAACAATTGTGCAGACCAGCCAATCCCCGGATGTATATACGGTAGAATGTCCTGGCCAAAAAGCCGTTTCCACTCCGACAAAACAACGTCATAAAGTCCGTTTTGATTTAGCAATCTGCAAGCAATGCCCATTAAAAGAAAAATGCCAAATATTTAAAAACAAAGGCCGCTACTATTTTAACCACGAAAACTACCTGCTTGGCAAACGAAATGCAAATATTTTGAATATTCCCAAGGAACGGCAAAAGCTCAGGCCAAATGTTGAATCGCTGATGAACCAATTTAAAATCCGGACGCGATGTGGGAAAGTAAAAGTCAGGGGTATGTTTAAAACGATGCTTTTTGCTTTCAATGTGGGAATCGCAATTAATTTCGGCAGGATTTATAAATATATCATTAAAGATGTGCTATTTAGCGATTTTATCGGTGCTATTGCGATGATTTTTTCCGAAAA
>DYTF01000184.1 GCA_020726105.1 Sulfurovum sp.
ATAGTATAGAGTTATCCGACGATTACAATCTGTTAATCGGCAAAAAAATGCACGGTTGGGGTGGATGAGGAGAAATTCATAGAAAGTAAAAGATATTGGATTTGTAGGGGTAACCCTTGTGGTTATCTAAGAAATATCGTTTATAAAATAAGGGTAGGCACAAGACCTACCCCTACGCTAAAATGAAGAAAGCAAAAAATTAATTATTATCGTCACAAACTTCACGACTATAATCCTTATAATCACTTGACAAAACATTTATTGCAGACCAACTACCATATTTCATATTTTTACCAACAAATTTATATGCATCTTCTCCACAGTTCCAATCTTTTTGTGTTGGCTTAACATGATTTTTAAATACAACAATTTGATAAGTTTCTGTACGAGTTAACAAAGAGGCGATATCTTCATCATCACTATAACATATATCTCCAAATTTTCCATCTGATGCTACTTGACAAGCAATTCCATCCCAATTATGATTATTTTGATTAACTGATGGCAGAATTCTCACCCATGCATCCGTAGGTACACTTCCAGATTCAAAGGATACACGACCAGATACGAGATTTGTAAATGTATGGTTTTTCTCCCAATCAGCTTTCGCTTTCGCCTCATCATAAAATATTCTTTTTTCTCTATCATAGCTACCATCTGGTTTATATGCAGCAAAAATCAAATAATCACTTGTTTGTCCAACAAAAAGTGCATAACCTCCATCCTCATCTCCATTTGTATTATCAGCAAATATAAGCTTATTACCATCTATACTTACTGTCTTTGTCCCTGATTCTTCGTCATCTGTATATGTAAGTGATGTCACTTCAGCATTAAACACTATTTTGTCATCATTAATATAAAATGTCTTTCCACCCAATAAAGATTTGAGGTCTATTGTAGGTGCTTGTTGGGCAATATTGTCATTCATATTTGTACTAGCTACCTCTTCTGAAACAAGTGTTTGACCCATTGTACTTTCCACTACATTTTCAAAATCGTCTGCTGTTGGTGCTGATACAACATTATCAAGTGCATTATAACCAGCAGGTATCGCTATAACTCCATCTCCATCACTATCCAATGTTTGAAGAAGTTGAGCTACATTAATAGCAGATTTGACATCATTAGGATATAGGGAATAAGGGGTTGTGATCCCAGTTGAAGCCGTTGTGCTTCCTATCTTATACTTCCCAGCAAAAAAACTTACTGTATCACCCTCTTTACAAGTATATTCTCCATTGGCATTTGTCTCACCTTTTAAACCACTTTTATCACACTCATATTTTAAACCTGATACTGGGGCATCTATAAATTGACCCTTTACATCTTTTGCAGTTGGTGTTGTACTTCCACCATTACCACACGCATTAAATAATAACATAC
>DYTF01000185.1 GCA_020726105.1 Sulfurovum sp.
CTATTTGGGAATAAGAATTTGTTTTTTAGTGGTGTGGATTTGTGGGGGGATTATACTTGTGGTTGCCCTTCTCTTGTTTGCATTTTAGAACATCTGCATTTCACAATGCAATTGTGGAACGAGTAAAATTTTCGAGGGGCTTACGCCCCCTATCCTCAAAAACCAAATCACTCTCCTGCTCTGACGCAACGGACATAAAAGCTACCATCCTTAATGCCGCTGCAGCTGACATTGCCATCGTTGAAATAGACATCCCACGCACGGTTGCTATTGCCCACATTGGTAGTAGAAGACCAATAGTTGTTAGAGCTAGTATTAGTAAATCCACTTACAATCGCAGGATTGCTTTTGGTTCTATCGACTATGCTTTTAAGCTCATTAAAATTGGGGAGTCGCCAGTCGGTGTAACCTCCGAGGGAGAGGGCTTCACATCTATCTATCGCCCCTTGCCAAGTTGTATTGCTACCTATGGCATCATCTTGCCACTGTAAGCTTGTGACACTATCGGTGACGATATTGCCACTTTTAGTAAATTCTGCACTTGCCAGTGCGACTATTGCCATAAGTGTAAATAGTGTTTTTTTCATTTTTCTTTCTCCTTATATTTGTTTGTTTCATTGTTTTTTTGGAAGTGAGACTTTAGTCTCACCCCTCTTTGAACGCTGTAACTTTTTGGGTGGGACTAAAGTCTCACTTCCGATGAAGGTGTATCTTTGGAAGCGATGCTTTAGCTTCGCCATAGGTGAGGTTAAAACCTCACTTCCATTGTGTGCGACATGGTCGCACCTACGGTTTTACTCTCCTGCTCTGACGCAACGGACATAATTGCTACGCCCCTTCCAGATGTGGTCGACAAAGCCAATGCGGAAATAGACATACCACGCAAAGTAGCTATTGCCCACATAGGCAGTAGAAGACCAATAGTCGTAAGAGCTAGTGTTTTGGAATACTGGACTGATAGATGGATCGAATCTACCATAGTCCACGATACCCTCTAGCTCTGTACTTGCGGGAAGTCTCCAATCACTATACCCACCCAATGTGAGATTGCTACAATAAGTAGTCGCCGTGTCACCGCTTGTATCGTTGTAATTTCCTGCGTCCTGGTTGGCTTTTGTAATCCATCGTTTTCCTATACTTGACGCATCAGCGTTATCTTGCCACATCAATCCTGTGACATTATCAGTCACTATCTCTTTGGCATCGTCCCTCGTGTAGCTATGAGCAACGCCTTTTTGGTAGTCGCCATCATCATAGGCTGTATAAGAGGTGGTTTGCCCTGTTTTTTTGATTTGATTTGTGTTGGCTGTAGCTGTGACTGTAATATTAACTACCGATTCACTAGAGTCATTTTGACCATCATTTACGATAAATGCAAAGC
>DYTF01000059.1 GCA_020726105.1 Sulfurovum sp.
TTTGGATTATTACGCTTTTATTTTTCTTTGGTGGTGCTGTTGTATTTAGAAAACTTAGACCCCATTTTGCGGATGTACTATAATGAATAATATAGCCATAAAAGTAAGTCATCTTACAAAAGCATATAAGCTCTATGATAAACCAATAGATAGACTTAAAGAGTCGCTTTATCCACTAAAGAAGCAGTATCATAAAGAGTTCTATGCACTATGTGATGTGAGTTTTGAGATTAAAAAAGGAGTGTTATGAATCAAGTCATTATAGATAAGCTAAGAGAACTTAAGCCAACACTATTAGAAAAGTATGGTATTGAAAAATTTGCGGTTTTCGGAAGTGTTGCAAAAGGGACAGATACAAGTGAAAGTGATGTTGATATTGCTATTTTGAAGTTTGATTTAAAAGATGCTTTTGCATTATTTGATGCTAAAGAATTTTTAAGTAAATCGCTAGACAAACCTGTAGATATAGGAACCTTTAGATCTATGAAAACATTTATCAAAAATAGAATTCAGAAGGATTTTATTTATGTTTGATATTAATAAAGTCGACAGAAATATTGAGTTGTTTATTTTTGATATTTTTATAGCCATACAGAAGATTAAAAAAGTGAGTTCAAAATTTGACAATGTGGATGAATTACTCCATAGTTTTACGGATTGGGATAGTGTTGTAAGAGAATTTGAAATCATTGGTGAGGCAAGTAAATATCTATTAAGAGATAAGTTGGTAGAATATAATAATCAAAGAATCGTTGATTTTAGAAATCAAATTACTCATGAATACTTTGGAATAGATCAAGATATTGTTTGGGGGATTATAAATCAAAAACTTACACCTTTCGAGCAAACGATTCTAAAACTAATAAAAAATATCGAACCAAGTTTAAAACAAGAATTGATTGAATCCTTTATAGAAGATAATTATTATTTAGATTTTATCATTGAAGCATTAAGGGAGTTAAACCATGCCTAACACCGCCATAAGAGTAAGTCATCTTACAAAAGTATATAAGCTCTATGATAAACCAATAGATAGACTTAAAGAGTCGCTTCATCCACTTAAAAAGCAGTATCACAAAGATTTCTATGCTTTAAGTGATGTAAGTTTTGAAATCAAAAAGGGTGAAACAGTCGGTATCATCGGTAAAAATGGTGCTGGTAAATCTACACTTCTTAAAATCATCACAGGGGTACTCACTCCATCAAGTGGTCATGTGCATGTCAATGGTCGTATAGCATCACTTCTAGAACTCGGAGCTGGGTTCAATCCAGAATACACAGGGATAGAAAACATCTATCTCCAAGGTACACTGATGGGATATACACATGAAGAGATGGAAACCAAAATCGATGAAATCCTCGCCTTTGCAGATATCGGTGACTTCATCCATCAGCCAGTTAAGATGTATAGTAGTGGAATGTTCGCACGACTTGCTTTTGCCGTGGCTATCAATGTTGACCCTGATATTTTGATAGTGGATGAGGCTTTGAGTGTTGGGGATATGGCTTTTCAGGAAAAATGTATTTTAAAAATGAAATCTATGCTAAATGATAATAGAGCTATTCTTTTTGTTAGCCATTCTCTCCCAAGTATCAGAAATTTTTGCAATAAAGCCATTTGGATAAAAGATGGCAAAGTAATGATGCAAAATGAAGCTCATATTGTTTGTGAAGCATATTCGGACTATATGAAGAATTCAAATGATGTTCAAAAAATTGAGAAAGGCGAGATATCTACAGAAGACAAAAGCAGTAAAACGATTGCAATTCAAAAGGTTAGCATTTCCAAAAATGAATATTTCACTGATGAAAATATTGATATAACTATTCATTTACACTTCAACAAAGAAACGGTGGACTATGCTATTGGGGTACTGATTCATAATGATGAAGGAAAACTGGTAACCTTGTTTAATACAATTAGAGATGACATAATCATCAAAAATCAAATTTCATCAATAGTGCTAACAATACCCAATAATGATTTTTTAAGTGGTGAATATTTTGTCTCCATCTCTATTTCTGATACAAATGTTATGTTCGGTTATGATAGAGAAAATTATATTCACTCTTTTATCATCAAAAATACATTAAGTGCCAACAATTTAGCTGTCTCTGAAGGATTATTTAGATGCAAACACACTTGGAACATATAGGGTGACAAGATGGCGAAAAAAATATTAATAACAAATCATTTTTTAAGAGAATTTTCAGGATCTGAAATTGCTACTCTCGATATTACCAAAGAATTTTTAGCCAAAGGTTACATAGTTTGCGTTGGAACTTTTATATTTCATGATCCTTTAAAAACCGAATTTGATAAACTTAATGTGAGATTGATTGATTTAAATACAGCTTCAGCAGAACATTTTGATCTTATTTGGGCACATCATTTTACAACGCTTGACACCTGTTTGATTGACATTGGAATCACTGCAGATAAAATCATTTTTTCCTCACTCTCGCCTTACGAATCACTCGAATCACCACCTCTTTCAACTGAACAAGTTGATTTATTTTTGGCAAACTCCATTGAGACTAAAGATACTTTGCTTGACATGGGAGTAGACGGTGCTGCTATTGAGATTCTTCCCAATCCTGTTTCAGATGATTTTTTTACACTTACTAGCAATAGAGATGTATCATTACAAAAAATTGCGATTGTTTCAAATCATATTCCTAGTGAAATCAAGAATACTTTACCTCTGCTACACAATAAGGGAATCGAGGTTAAGATATTCGGAATTGAAGGTGAGTTTAAGCTTATTACACCAAATATTTTGACAGAATATGATGCGGTTATAACCATTGGACGAACTGTACAATATTGTTTAGCGATGGGGATTCCCGTTTATTGTTATGATAGATTTGGAGGTCCAGGATGGATTACAAAGTCCAATATACAAAAAGCAAGTGAATATAATTTTTCAGGTCGATGCACAAATAGACGACTTTCATCAGATGATATCGCAAATGAAATCATACAGTCTTTTTCTACTGTACAATCAGAAAAAGATTTTTATCGTCAATTTGCGCTTGAAAACTATTCTCTGTCTCGCTTAGTAGCTATTTTTGTAGATAAGGTATCTACTTCGGCAAAAAAAATTTATTCTCACAAAAAAGATTTGTATAAAAATATATTAAAAAGACAGCGTGTACATCTCAACAACAACTCTAAACTAGAACTATTTTCTCAACTTTTCCTCGACCATGGCAACGGATTCTCTGAAGAAAACTCTATTCGCTTCCCAGTTGAGCAAAATGATGCAGTACAAAGGTTTGAGTTTGATTTGAATGGTCGAGATGGTATGAAGTCACTTCGGCTTGACCCTCTCAATGATAGTTGTGTGGTGGAGATAGAGAAACTCGCACTCATCCAAAAAGATGGTGTGGAAATCGACCTTATACCGTATATCTCAGCCAATGTTTGTTCTCATCATGGAAAGGCTTATTTTTTTGAGCATTTTGACCCGCAGATATATTTTGCTGGGATGGAAGAGGGATGTTTTGAGGATAGTGTGAGATTGGTATTTGAAGCTAGATATGCTCACATCTCAAAAGATGCCGTGCATGTATGTGCAAATCAGATAGCAAACGATAGAGACCATAGAGTAGGGGTATTGAATCAAGAAATAGAGAATAAGAATCAAGAGATAGAGAATCTAAAAACTGAGCTTGTAAGTATCTATACCTCAAAAAGCTATAAGATGACGCGACCACTTAGAAGTTTGGCAAGAAGCTTAAGAAAGATTTTTAGATGAGACTAGAGAGATTAGTTTGCAAAGCCAGGGAAATGAGTGTAAAATACACAAAAAAGGATTTAGAATGTTGAGACAAATCATTAAGCCAACAAGTGAATTTTATAGTGTGCATATACCAAAAGAATATCTTAATCAAGAAGTTGAGATATTGGTATTGCCTTTTTCTTATCTAGATAAATATGCTAAAGATAAGATTAAAATTGCACAGAAATCATTAACTGGAACATTAAGCAAATATGCAAATCCATTAGGTGAGTGGTTACTAAAAAATTAAATAAGTGCTTGGCTGAGTAGAAAATCAAATGATTATCATCAATCCATTTGCAAACAACAAATTAGAAAAGGAAGAGACTTTATGATATTTAAAAGTGACTACAAGCGGATAAAAAAATCAGGATTGTTTGATGAACAGTACTATCTCGCTACTTACGAAGATGTACGAAAAGCAGATATAGACCCTATCAAACACTATATCAAAAATGGTTGGAGAGAGGGACGAAATCCGTCGGAGAGGTTTGATACGAACTTTTATCTTGATAGTTATCCTGATGTGAGAGATGCTGGGATAAATCCTTTGGTGCATTTTATACAGTATGGAAGTAAAGAGGGACGAAGTACGCACAGCCAAAATAGTATCGTAGCAGTTCATAATGTTTCAAAAATAAAAAAGCTTATCACTATCGCAAAATATGCTAAGAATAATCCACATCTTGTAAAAAAGTTTATAAGAGAAGTAAAATCAAATGGTCTTAAATGTACTATCAATCGAGCTAAGGCAAAGGTTTATGGGGCAAGTGGACCTTTAGCAGTAAGACAATATCAATATATAGAACCCGTCTTGACAACTGAAATAAAAAAAGAGATGAATAGCTTTCTTCAAAAACCTCTTATTTCAGTTATCATACCAGTGTACAATGTCGATCCAAAGTGGCTTAATTTAGCTATAAAGTCTGTAGAAAATCAATGGTATGAAAATTGGGAGCTTTGTATCGCAGATGATAAAAGCACAAAAAAAGAGACTATAGAATATCTAAAAAATATCAACAACTCAAAAATCAAGATAAAGTTTTTAGAAAAAAATTTAAATATCTCTGGTGCAAGTAACGAAGCTTTGAGTATGACAATAGGTGAGTATATAGCACTAATGGATAATGATGATGAAATCACACCTGATGCACTTTATGAAGTGGTTAAAGCTATCAATGATACTGGGGCGGAGTTTATTTATAGTGATGAGGATAAATTAGAAATGAATGGCACATTTAGTGACCCCCATTTCAAACCTGATTTTGCATATGATTTATTTATGAGTCAAAATTATATAAGTCATTTAGGAGTTATCAAAAAATCACTCGTTGAAGCAGTTGGTGGCTTCACGGTAGGGCTTGAAGGTGCTCAAGATTATGATTTGTATCTCAAAGTATTTGAACATACAAACAAAATCTATCATATACAAAAAATACTCTACCACTGGAGAAAGATACCTGGCTCAACTGCGGCTGAGTTCGGCGATAAGTCTTATGCCCAAGATGCAGGAGTGCAAGCATTACAAAATGCCATAAATCGAAGAAACATAGATGCCAAAGTAGAAAATGGCAAATATCCTGGGACTTATAGAGTCAAATATGCAATTGTTAATAATCCATTGGTAAGTATCATCATACCATTTAAAGACAAGCCAGAACTACTCACAATGTGTATTGAATCAATCCTTACGAAATCTACATACAAAAACTTTGAAGTGATAGGAATAAGTAACAATAGTAGTGAAAAAGCTACATTTGATGAGATGATGCGATTAGAAAAACTTGACAACAGGATTAAATTTCATGAGTTCAATGTACCATTTAATTATTCACAGATAAACAATCATGCGGTAGAAAAGTATGCCAAAGGTGAACACATAGTTCTTCTCAATAATGATATTGAAATAATCACACCAAATTGGATAGAAGAGATGCTTATGCATTCTCAAAGGGAAGAGATAGGTTGTGTTGGGGTAAAGCTCTATTATCCAAACAATACTGTCCAACATGCAGGAATCACCATAGGTGTGCTAAAGCTTGCTGGACATAATTTTAAGCACCTTGATAGAAATGTCCCAGCCTATTTCGGTAGAGAATCTGTAATCTATAATGTTTCAGCAGTAACAGCTGCTTGTTTGATGGTGAAAGCAAAGATTTTTCAAGAATTACAAGGTTTGAATGAAGAAAATCTTAAAATAGCTTTCAATGATGTGGACTTTTGCCTAAGGGTTCAAGAAAAAGGTTATAGAAATATTTTCACCCCATATTGTGAAGCTTATCATCATGAATCTATTTCAAGAGGTGCAGAAGATAATGCTGAGAAGATAGCTAGATTTAATAGTGAAGTAGAGTATATGCAAGAACGACACAAAGAAATTTTGGAAAACGGTGACCCGTATTATAATCCAAATTTAACATTGGATAGGGAGGATTTTAGTTTACGAGACGCAGGGTCAGAGGTCAATTATTAACTAAAAAAGTGTATAATAAATAAAAAAGGTTTTGTTGTGCCTCGAAAAAATAGAATTGAAAAAGCTGGGTTTTATCATATTGTCAATCGTGGTGTTGCAAGTGAGAGCATCTATCATGATGATGAAGACTTTACAAAGTTTTTAGAAATCACGCAGGAGGCTAGCGATGAATATTATTTCACCATCTATTCATTTTGCTTAATGTCAAATCACTATCATCTTCTTCTGGAAACTTCATCTTCAAATCTTTCTAGTGTTATGCAAAAAATAAACTCAAGATATAGTGTATTTTACAACAACAAATACAAAAGGGTCGGACCACTGTGGCAAGGCAGGTTTAAAGCTTGGTATGTGTATGATAAATCGTATCTCAAGACGCTAGTGAAATATATAGAATGCAATCCTATCAAAGCAGGTATTACTCATAAAATAGGCGAGTATAAATGGGCGATGAGTTCAAAGAATGTTGAATTTTCAATGTTTAATTTTGAATTATTGGAGAATATAAATTTTAATCAAGAGCTTGATGAAAATGAGCAAAAAAAGATTGATGAGTTCTATTGTGCAAAACTAGAGATAAAAGAAGATTTGGTAATAAAAAAAGAGTTAAAAAAACTTGATTTCTATTTTCATGACCTTCAAAAAGAGGTTGCTATTTCACATGCTATCAAAGATGGACATAAGGGTACGGATATCGCAGAATATTTAGGAGTGACAAAAGCTGCAGTATCAAAAACATATATAAACTACAAACAAAAAATAAAATTATTTGAGCGACTTCGTGATAAAGGGCTTTTTTGGAGTTATAGCAAGGATGTGAACTATGAAGAGTTTGGTGAAAAACTTCTTGTAGAGTATGTACTCAAATATGCAGACTTTGATGATATAAAACTTTCCTTTCGTCTTTTTGGAAAAAGAGAGCTGCAAAGTGTATGGGAAGAGAAACTGAAAAGTGATAGGAGTTTTGTCAAAATCAATCTCATGCTTGCGCGAGTATTTTTTGATATGGATGTTGAGGCTGATTATTTTAAGGAGATGAAAAATGCAAGATTTGAAAAACTTAAATTGCTTGCTTCCTAAGACGAAAGAGGTTTTACTCCAGATGGTGGAGAGCTGTAATTTTTTAGATAAGTATGTTTTAGTTGGTGGAAGTGCTTTGACAATATCACCTATCTTGAACCAAAAGAAAAAATATCAAAAGAGCAAATCCGAGATTTTTTTCAAAAGAGACTTAAATGACTAAAATAATAATTCTCCTCTCCACTTACAGCGGTGCAAAGTATCTCAAAAATCAAATCGATTCTCTACTGTCACAAACTTATGATGATTTTCGTATCATCGCTAGGGACGATGGAAGTGGTGATGAGAGTTTTTCGATACTGAAGTCGTACGACAAGATAGAGATAGTTGAGTCACAACAAAATCTAGGAGCCAAAGGGAGTTTCGCAGAGCTTTTGGGGTATGCAGTGAAACATACAGATGGAGAGTTTTTTATGTTTTGTGATCAAGATGATGTGTGGAAAAATGACAAGATAAAAAAAACTTTGGCAAAGATGAGAGAGATGGAAAACGAGTATGAGGATATCCCTCTTTTGGTTCATAGTGATGTTGTAGTGGTAAATAATAATCTTGAAGTGATGGCAGGGTCATTTTGGAAGTTTCAAAATATCGATCCTTCAAGAGATGCTCTCTCTTATTTACTATTTCAAAATACAGTCACAGGATGCACGATGATGATAAATCGTAAACTAGCCAATCTTGTAGGAAAGATACCCACTGAAGCTATCATGCATGACTGGTGGATAGCGATGGTGGCGAGTTGTT
>DYTF01000186.1 GCA_020726105.1 Sulfurovum sp.
GGGGCTTGACTTACTCTATTTTTATGATATAATTGGGGCGAGGTTACTATTTGTCCGACGGACAAATAAGACCTCGTTGGATGGGCTACGCCCCCCAAACCCCCCTGAAGAGCAGGAGCAAAGCGTGCCAAAAGAAATCCGCAAGACCATCAGATTTACAGATGATGAAATAGTCGCCATTGAAAATATCTGTCATGATGTTGGCGTGAACTTTTCCCAATATTGCCGTTCCGCGATTTTGGGAAAACCGATTAAATCTCGTTTTGATATTTCTATGATTTCGCAAGTTCAAAAAGTTGGAAACAACTTAAACCAAATCGCCAAAAAATTAAATGGCGGTGGCAAAATAGACGAGCTGATTTTGCGAAAGCTCATCGACATCGAAGCAAAACTTGCTAAGGCTTTGGCAAATGGTGAATAAATTTTTGGCAAATAAAAACGGCGGAGGAATCGGATCCGTGAACTATTTGCTCGATAAAAAGCGAGTTCAAAACGGTACAGCTCGAGTGCTCAAGGGCGAAGAGCATATCACCCGCGCGCTGATAAACTCCATCGATAAAAAGCAAAAGACAACTTTTGCGGTTATGTCGTTTGAAGAGCAGAACATCACGGAATCGGTAAAGATGGAGCTTATAGCCGAGTGGGAGAAAACCTTTCTCACAGGCTTGAAGCCCGACCAGTACAATACTCTTTGGGTCGAACACACCGACAAAGGCAGGCTAGAGCTTAATGTCTTAGTCCCAAAAATCGAGCTGACTACAGGGCGCGCGCTAAATCCGTATTTTAACAAATCGGATTTTCACCTAGCCGACCTTTTTCAAAAGAAAATGAATCTCAAATATGGTTTTAGTGACCCCCAAGACCCAGCGAAAGCGCAGAGTGTGAGAGGTGGGCGGAAAGAAATAGGGTTATTCAAGGATTATCAAGAGCTAGACACAAAGCTTAAAGAGCTTGTCGCCCAGGGGCATATCAACAGCAGAGATGAAATGGTGGCGTTGCTCAAGCAAAGCGGTATCGAGGTGACGCGGGAAAAGGCGGAGAACAGCATATCGGTGAAGCTTCCCGACAGCAAAAAAGCAAGAAAATTTGTAGGGGGGATTTATGAAAAGCAATTCACAGACAATCAAGGACTTAGCGCAATTGGCGCAGAGCGAGAGCGAGCAGAAAGAGCTTACACAGCTGGCAAATCTCGCAGAGCTGGAGAGTTGGAAGCGGTCTCAGAACGCCTTGATAGCGCAATTGAAAAACGAGCTATCTTCAATCAAGGGCGATTTAGTAAGCCAAAGAGAAATCTCAGACAAGTGGCAAAAGCTAGTAGAGACGCGGTTAGTAAGTCTATCACGCTACAGCCTACTGTGG
>DYTF01000187.1 GCA_020726105.1 Sulfurovum sp.
AAGCATCTCAAAACTTATCTCCGTAGCAGGGAAAAGAGAGAGGGTTTGTAGGAGTCGTTTTAGCTCTTCATTTGTTTCATCTTTAAACTGTTTATCGAAAGTGTCATTCAAATGTTGTTTAAATGTTTTATCATCTTTGGAGTCTATATCTGTAACTTGTCCGTTGTTTATATTTGCGATTAACTCATCTAACTCTATATACTCCTCTTTTAGCGAGTAAGCCGTGAGATTTATAAATAGAGGATGGTTATCAAGATATTTCAATACCTTTTGGATATCTTCAGAAGTATCATAAATGCTCAAAAATAGCTTTTTGGCATCCTTGTCATTGAGGGTTTCTAGGTTGATGATATTGTTACTATCTAGTTTTGCTCTCGTTGTGATGAGAATATCAAAGTTGATATTTAAGGGTTTGATTTTTTTAAAGTCATCATCGTTCAATAAGTTATCCAAAACCAAGAGATTTTTAGGCTCAAAAGCTTGAAGTCGACGCATAATCGTATCGAAGTTATCTTCACGGGTTAAGTGCAAAGCATCTTGAAATTTGATACGAAAAACCTCTTCTATTGTGCCACTCTCTTGAGTCATCTCTATAAAAGCGATTTTTTGATACTCATCTTTGTGTTTATGTAGATATTTGTATGAAAGCTCACTTTTACCTACACCACCGATGCCATTGACCACACAAACGACATTGTCAGATTTTAGATTATCTTCTATACTTTTGAGGTCAGCTTCTCTGCCGATGAAGTTTGTATTTATCGGAGGAAGAGAGGTTAGGTTTTGAGATTCTTTTTTAAAATCATTTTGTGCATGATAAATATGTTGGGTAATATTTGCACCTTCAGCATTGACAACACCTTTAACATCTTTGGTACAAATACTTCTATCCATTGAAGCCTCTATGAAATGGTTTGATTGATAACAGACCCACTCTCTGCATGGACAACACCTTTAACATCTCCATGTATAGTGATAGAAATTTTATCTTTTTGGGTATTTTTAAAAATCTTTTGTAATGTTGCATATAGTTTGTCACAAATATCGACATCTGATTGTACTTTTTCTAAAATATCTTTGATGCCTAACAAATCTGTTTTTGAAATACCGTCTTTGGAAAACTCTTTTAAACTAGATGAATTAAAATTAGGTTTATCGTTTATATAAAACATCTTTAGACGATAGTTATCGTAGCCATTTAATGCTTTAAATTTTTGAATCGTCTTTTTTAATTTGGTTGTATCTGTTGTTGAGGTGACTTGAATGACGATTTTGTTTGTATCATCTATCAAATCAATAGCAGGAAAATTCTCTTTCAATAAATTGGCATTTTTTAACTCCCAGCCATAAACATCATT
>DYTF01000014.1:0-1720 GCA_020726105.1 Sulfurovum sp.
CTTTTCTTTTTAAAAATCATGAATTTTATGCTATTTTTTTATCTATGCTTTGCTTCTTATTTTTGTTTTATTTTTGAGTAACTGATTGTGGTGTATCAAACCCAATTGAATTTCTTTTTAGATAAAATACACCTACTTAACTCCATTTTAGGAAACGATATGTCTAAAAAAATTGCATCTGCCAGAATCTCGGAAAAGAGTTCACAATTACTACAGGATTTGAACAATTCGCTCCCTTTTGACAAAGTGCTTTATAGAGAAGATATCCAAGGATCACTGGCTCATGCGTATATGCTGTGTGAACAAGGTATCATCTCTAAAGAGGACTATGAGAAGATAGAGTTTGGTTTGCTTGAAATACTTGAAGAAGTTGAGTCTGGTGAATTTGTGCTTGATGGCGATGATGAAGACATTCACATGGCAATAGAAGGGCGTTTGACACAAAAGGTGGGTGATGCAGGCAAACGGTTACACACAGCGCGTAGCCGTAACGATCAAGTCGCTCTAGACTTCAGGCTTTATGTGCAAAAAAACACCAAACTTATCGCGAATCTGCTTTTAGATAACATCGCTACTTTTGTATCTGTAGCCCAAACGCATGCAAATACACTGTTGCCAGGCATGACACATTTACAGCATGCACAGCCGATAAATTTTGGTTATCATCTATTGGCTTATGCGAGTATGTTTAAGCGTGACTATGAGCGTTTTATGAGCTCTTATGAGCGAAATAACTACTGTCCTATAGGCTGTGCTGCATTGGCAGGTACGCCACATCCTATTAGCCGTCAGATTACTTCAGATAAGTTGGGATTTACTTCACCGACTTTGAATTGTCTCGATACGGTGAGTGACCGTGATTTTGCCTTGGAGATACTCTTTAACATCTCTACGATGATGATGCACATCAGTCGCTTGAGTGAAGAGCTCATTTTATGGTCTGCCAGTGAGTTTAAGTGGGTTACACTCAGTGACCGTCATGCCACAGGTAGTTCCATCATGCCTCAGAAAAAAAACCCTGACATCCCTGAACTGCTTCGTGGTAAAACTGGACGCGTCAATGGTAATCTTGTGGGGCTACTTACTGTGATGAAAGGCTTACCTCTTGCGTACAATAAAGACATGCAAGAAGACAAAGAAGGGGTTTTTGACTCTGTTCGCACAGCCATTTTAAGTCTACAAGTACTCAATGAGATGGTAGCTGAGATGACAGTCAATGTAGACAAAATGCAAGCTGCCTGTATGATAGGGCACTTGAGTGCCACTGATTTGGCAGATTACCTTGTAAAGGAAGCAGGACTTCCATTTAGAGATGCCTACCATATAACAGGCAATGCAGTGAATCTTGCAGAAGAAAAAGGGTTAGACATCTCTGAACTTTCTTTAGCAGACTTGCGAAGTGTAGATGTGCGCATCGGTGAAGGCGTGGTGGCACTGCTTGACAACCGCGCCTCGATGAATGCCCGACTATCTGAAGGCGGTACGGCTACGGTGAGGACTTTGGAGCAGGTGGAGAGTTTGAAGAATTGGTTAAGTTCTCAAAAGCAGGATATGGAATGAGTGGTTTAATTAAAGGAAAAGAAGTTCATTTTGATGAGAATTATCTGCATGTGAAACTTCAGGATGAGAGAATCATATCAACACCTCTGTCTTGGCATAAGCCTTTACGGAATGCTACTTTATCCCAATTGAAAAATTACACCTTGATTTGTATGGATAC
>DYTF01000014.1:1820-29231 GCA_020726105.1 Sulfurovum sp.
CACAGTATCCTGAGTATGAGGGTGATTTTGAAGCCCAAATGAAAGAGATTTTGGTGAAAAGATGGGAGATGCTTATTGAGATCAAAAAAGAGCATATCGCAGAAGAGAGAGAAGAGATAGAAGAGCATCGTGGGCTGAAGCCTGATTATGCCAGAGGGGTATATAGAAAATACCACAGCTTAGACTAAGAAGAGCAAGAAAAAGTAAGGTTTTTATGTTCTTCGGGTGTCTCTTTGGCGAAGTGCTCATACTCGGGCAGTTCATCATAGGGGTGTGATGCAAGGGTGAGTAGCGTTTCAACCAAAGAAAAATCCCCCCGTTTTGCCAATATGATGGCTTCTTCAAGCATATAGTTTTTAAGTATATATTTTGGATTGGTTTTGAGCATGGCTTCTTGTCGTTGAACTTGGGTATGTGTCTCTTTTGAGAGTCTTTCATCATACAGACTAAGCCACGCATCAATGGCTACAGGGTTCATGCTGATGTCGTACAGTGGGCTTTTGTCACCATCATAACGACTGAGTGTGCGAAAAAAAATAGTGTAATCAACATAAGCGTCTTGCAGTGAACGCAGAAGCTGCTCAATGAGCATCTTGTCATTATCAAGGCTTTTGAAGAGACCCAGCTTTTGGCGCATGACACCCGCGTAGGCATTGGGGTAGATAAATGCCCCATAGTCAGCGAGCTTCTCTTCCATCCTTTTGTCATCGATGAGACTTGAGAGGGATTTGGCTAACATCGTTAAGTTCCAGTAAGAGACATTGGGCTGTTCAGCGTAGCTGTAGCGCCCTGCACGGTCGCTTTTGTTGCTAATAAAACCGTAGCGAAAATCATCCAGCATCGCATAAGGCCCAAGGTCGATAGTGAGGCCTGCTATGGACATGTTGTCTGTATTCATGACACCATGCACAAAACCTACGCCTTGCCAGAGCGCCACGAGTTTTGCCGTACGCGCCAACACTTCAGAAAAAAACTTGAAAAAGCGGTCTTCATCATCCAACAGGTGAGGATATGATTCTTTTATGGTGTATTCGGCGAGTGCTTTGAGTTTGTCGTGCGCTTTAAAATAGTGAAAATACTCAAATGTGCCAAAACGCACCCAGCTTGGTGAGAGACGCATGACAATAGCAGCATATTCGATAGGGCTGCGTAGAATTTTGGTTTTAGAACCGATGATACCAAGCGCGCGAGTGCTAGGGATGCCCAGATGAAATAAGGCTTCACTCATGAGGTATTCGCGGATGGAAGAGGGAAGTGCCGCGCGACCATCTGCCATGCGAGCATAGAGTGTTTCGCCGCTTCCTTTGGTTTGGAGGTGCCAACCGTTGATGCTACCCAGGTTGATGGCTCTACCGTCTCCTAAGCGTCCTGCAAAATGTCCAAACTGATGCCCAGCATAACACATAGAGTACGCCCGAGAGCCTTCAAGCGAAAAAGTGCCATTGAGCAAGGAGACAAAACGAGAATCATTTACCGCGTCTGTGTCTAGTCCAATGCGTTCTGCTGCTTTAGGGTTGAAGCTGATGAGATAGGGGTCATCGAGTGGTTCAGGGGTACTTGTGCTGTAAAACTCAGCATCAAGGCAAAGATAAGGGTTTTCTAGTTTAAGGTCATCTAATGTCATGCAAGGGTTTTACACTGCCTATGCTTAAGCGTAGCTAATGAGGAGTTGTATGTAAGACTCAACCACTTTTAGCTATAATCACGACCTAAATTCTCACCATGATGGATGCACAATGATACAAATAACAAATCTCACGAAAAGTTTCGGGGGACAAACCCTTTTTAATGACGCAAGCCTAAAGATGATAGCAGGGCAAAAGATAGGTTTTGTCGGACGAAATGGCTCAGGAAAATCCACACTGTTTAAGATGATACTAGGCGAAGAGATTTATGACTCAGGCGATATTAGCATCCCTAAAAACTATTTGATTGGTACACTCAAACAACACTTGGTCTTTACTGAAAAAACGGTGCGCGAAGAGTGTGCGTTGGTGCTTCCTGAAGATGAGCAGTGGAACTTCTATAAGATAGAAAAACTTCTTTTTGGACTGGGATTTAGTGAAGAAGACCTTGAGAAAGACCCTTTGAGTTTCTCAGGAGGCTACCAAATACGCATCAACCTTGTCAAGCTTTTGGCAACAGAGCCTAACATGCTGTTGCTCGATGAGCCTACCAACTACCTCGACATCCTCTCCTTGCGTTGGCTAAAGAGCTTTATCAATGAGTTTGAAGGTGAAGTGATACTCATCACGCATGACCGTGATTTTATGGACTCGGTCAGTACACACACGATGGGGGTTCACCGCAAGGGTCTTCGTTTAAGCTCAGGCAATAGCTACAAATACTACGCGACCCTTGAGATGGAAGATGAAACCTATGAAAAAACCAAAGCCAATCAAGACAAAAAACGCAAAGAACTCGAAGAGTTTATAGCGCGCAATAAAGCCAGAGCTTCCACAGCAGCACTCGCTCAGTCTAAGCAAAAAGAGCTAGACAAGATGGATGAGATGGAAGATTTGAGTCATGATGCTACGCTGGCGTTTAAATTTAACTACAGCGATACACCCTCGAAAGTACTGTTTCGTGCTGATGATTTGGGGTTTGGTTATAATCCTGAAGAGCCACTTTTTAGCGGGGTTACTTTTGCTTTAGAGAAGGGCCAGAGGCTGGCTATTATCGGTAAAAACGGTAAAGGTAAGTCAACCTTGCTTAACTACATCGCAGGAGAATTGGGACATCAGAAGGGCACTCTTGAGTTTCATCCTTCTACCAAATTTGCGCACTTTGGTCAAACCAACATCGAGCGTTTGGATGTCAAATCAACCATCATCGATGAAATCAGTTCGGTGAGTAAAGAGATAGGGTTTGCCGAAGTGCGGGCTATCTGTGGACGGATGATGTTTTCAGGGGATTTGGCAGAAAAGAAAGTTGAAGTGCTTTCAGGGGGAGAGCGAAGCCGTGTAATGTTGGGTAAAATCATCGGAACACCCGCAAACCTTCTCTTTTTGGATGAACCGACGAACCACCTCGACATGCAGTCCATTGATGCGTTAGCAGATGCCATAGAAGGTTTTGAAGGCTCACTCATTATGGTGACGCACTCAGAGATGTTGTTGAGAAGGCTGGCTGATGCGCTCATCATCTTCCATAAGGGAGGGGCTGAGTATTTTAACGGCACTTATGATGAGTTTTTGGAAAAAATAGGATGGGAAGAGGAAGAGGGGTCTGAGCCTGCTAAAAAGAAAAAATCCAAAATCAATCACAAAGAGCGAAAACAATTACGAAAAAACCTTACACAAGAACGCAATGAAGCCCGTAAACCCCACACAAAAGAGATAAAATTGTGTGAAGAACAGCTTGAAATCGCTGAAGCCAAACTCGCAAGCAAAAATGAAGCACTTGGGACTGCTTCTGCGCGTGCGGACAATGGCGCTATTATGGAACTTTCCAAAGAAGTAGGGCTGGCACAGCAAGAAGTGGATGCACTTTTCGAGCGTTTGGAGCGTGCCACGCAAAAAGATGAAGAGATTGTGGCAGCGTATGAGTTGAAGCTCGAAGAGATAGATGCTTAGTGTGTTACTCTTTGCTTGATGCCAAACAAAGAGAGGTTTTACAAACTTTTGTGTGCGTCTTCATGGCTGTGATCCCATACCAGTTTTGCACCACCTAAAAGATGAAAATGCAAGTGATGCACTTCTTGTCCTCCATCGTCGCCGTTGTTGGTGATGAGCCTGTAGCCTGTTTTGTCTACACCTGTTTTTCTAGCAACTTCTTGTGCAAAAAGCGTTAAGCCTGCCATCGTTTCTGCGCTCGCATCTTGAAAACAATCCACATGGATTTTGGGGATGATGAGGATGTGAATGGGTGCTTTAGGATAAAGGTCGTGAAAGGCTAAAAAGTGTTCACTTTCATGAACCGTATTGTTGGGAATTTCTTTGTTGACAATTTTGCAAAATATGCACATCGGCGTGTCCTTTAAGGGGTATTTGAGTGCTTCATTATAGCACATATCGAAGCTAACAAATCCCGTTATTAGTAACTTTTGGATAAAATCACGGCTATTACAGCAGTCATATAGGGGTTTTATGGAAGAACTAGAAGTAAATATTATTCAAGCGGAGACGCTTGAAGCATTAGAAAAAGTACGCCTTGAACTTTTTGGAAAAAAAGGTGTTTTGGCGGTAGAATTTGCCAAAATGAAAGATGTGCCAGGCCCAGAGAAAAAAGCATTTGCAGAGGGGCTTAATACCACTAAAAACTTCTTGCAGGAAAGCTTTGATGCGCGCTATGAGCTACTCAAATCTGAGGCGATTGATGCTATGCTGAAGTCTGAAGCCATTGATGTGTCGCTTTATGGCGGATTGGCACAAAAAGGTGCACTGCATCCTGTGATGCAGACGATGGATAAGATTATTGATTATTTTGTGGCACTTAATTTTGCAGTCCAAAGCGGGCCGATGGTTGAAGATGATTTTCATAACTTTGAAGCACTTAATCTACCGAAAAACCACCCTGCGCGTGATATGCAAGACACTTTTTATTTTAAAGATGGTGGACTGTTGCGCACCCATACCTCACCTGTACAGATACGCACCATGATGCAGACAAAACCGCCTATTCGGATGATAGCGCCTGGGACGGTTTTTAGACGCGATTATGACATTACCCATACACCGATGTTTCATCAGGTTGAGGGTCTTGTGGTTGATGACAAAGGTAAGGTGAGTTTTGCCAATCTCAAGTCGATACTGACAGATTTTCTACAGTATATGTTTGGGGAAGTAGAAGTGCGTTTTAGACCAAGCTTTTTCCCCTTTACTGAGCCTTCAGCTGAGGTGGATATTTCTTGTATTTTTTGTCAAGGAAATGGGTGTAGGGTTTGTTCACATACGGGTTGGCTTGAAGTGCTGGGCTGTGGTATCGTCGATCCCAATGTATTTAAGGCAGTTGGATATGAAGAGGTGAGCGGCTACGCTTTTGGTTTAGGTGTAGAACGATTTGCGATGTTGATGCATAAGATACCAGATTTGAGAAGCCTTTTTGAGGGAGATATTCGTTTGTTGGAGCAGTTTAGATGAGAGTAACACGGTCGTGGTTAAATGAATTTGTAAGTTTAGCGGACATCAGTAATGAAAAACTGTATGAAACACTGAATGCCATTGGGCTAGAGGTGGGCAGTCTGAAACAAATTGAATTGCCTTCTGGGGTACTTGTGGGAAAAATACTTGCTTGTGAAAAACATCCTGATGCTGATAAACTCAATGTATGCACCATTGATGTGGGTAGCGGTGGAGCACGACAGATTGTCTGTGGTGCAGCCAATGTGGTGAATGCAGAGTATGTCGCAGTGGCAACTATCGGCGCAGTTTTGCCAAATGGTTTGGAGATAAAGCCTGCGACTCTTCGTGGCGTAGAAAGTGAAGGGATGGTTTGTTCTTCTACAGAGCTAGGTTTGCCGCAAATGGGTGATGGCATCATGATGCTTGATACGAGTATAGGTAAACTTGAAGTGGGTCGCGAGCTCAATACCTATAAAAGGCTTGCAGATACCATCATAGAGCTAGAACTGACCGCCAATAGGGGAGATTGTCTTAGTATTCATGGGGTAGCGAGAGATTTGAGTGTGGCACTTGAGCTTGATATGAAACCCTTTGAGTATAAGAAAAAAGAAAAGGTTCTGTTGGGCATTGCTAGAGAAGCAGAGATTCATGCTCAAGGTGAAATGGATGCAGATTTGCACTATAAATTAACAACAGCAGAGCATATTTCTACCTCTTTACTCGTTGAGCTTCGTTTAGCAATGGTGGAGGCACGCAGCAATGACAGGCTGGCAAATCTTTTAGCCTACGCGACGCATACTACAGGTGTTATATTGCGTGCCTATGATGGTGTGGTTTTTCGCAATGAGAACAATAAAATAGTAGTCCGCCCTACAAGTAAAACCAAGGGAGTCGTTGAGATAGTAGGCAACAATGAAGTTTTGAGTGTGGTTGGTGTCTCTCAAAAAAAAGAAACACTTGCTGATGAGACATCCAAAGAGCTCTTGCTTGAAGCAAGTTATATTCATCCTCATACAGTAGTTGAAGCGGTGGCAGATGCTTCACTTCAAACCGATGATCTCTATTATAAGGTATCAAGAGGCTCAAATCCTGACCTTGTTTTTGGGTTATCTGTTTTGGCTTCGTTACTCAATACACTCAGTGATATCGCCTGCTATGAAGGCTCATTGACAGTTGAAGTGGCACGCGAACATGAAACTGTTGTAGTTAATGCTAAAGAGATTTCTTCCATTATCGGCATGCAGATTGAGATTGGAAAAATCGTTACGATACTGCAAAAAATGGGATGCAGTCTTAGTGCGGTAGGACAAGATGTGGTAGCAGCGCGCATCCCTGCTTTTAGGCATGATATTAAACATATTCAAGATATCGCCGAAGAGATAGTGCGTATTATTGGTATCAATAATATCACGGCTAAGCCATTTGTTTTTACTGAAAAACCACGCCTTAATGACACGACCGAACACTACCGTTTTAAGAAAGTCCTTAAAAATCGTGCAGTAGGTGTTTCGTTCTATGAAAATGTTTCGTATGTTTTTACCCAAAGAGAGATGTTGGAATGTTACGGTTTTCCTGCAGTAAAAGCAGAACTTGATTTGGTGAACCCTATTGTTGAAGAGCTCAATACCCTGCGATCAACCATTTTGATTAACCTCCTAAGTGCAGCAAAACGCAATGTAAGTTATACAAAAAAATCAATACCTCTTTTTGAGATAGGTGCGGTGTTTGGCTCTAAGCGTGAACAAAAAGAGGTAATCACATTGCTTTTTTCTGGACAGCTTGAAAAAGAGAGTCTCAAAAATGCAGGCAAGCCAAAAATGATAGATTTTATAACATTTGTACAAAAACTATCAGCAGTGATTGGCACCTTTGATTTGCTTCCTTGCACGCACCATAACGGTCTGATTCACCCTTATCAGTCGGCTGACATTATTATAGATAACAAAGTATGTGGTTTTGTCTCGAAATTGCATCCAAGCGCACAAGAGTCTTTTGATTTGCCTGTGACATTCATAGCAGAAGTGGATTTTGAAGCTTGTTTACCTAAGCATATTAACGCAAAACCGATTTCAAATTTTCAAGGCGTATACAAAGATTTATCGGTTGTCATCAATAAAGATTTAGGGTATCATGAGGTGGCAAAAGTACTCAATGGTTTGGCACTACCAACCTTAAAAGAGTGTTTTCCTATTGATATTTATGGGGATGAAAAACTAGGTGAGAGAAAAAGTTTGACGATACGGTGCTTCATTCAGTCTATGGATAAAACACTTGAAGAGGGTGATATTGAGTTTGTCATGTCATCCATCATGTCAAGTCTTCAGAAAGAATGCAACGCAGCATTGAGGTAAATTATGAAAATACAATTGGCGCAAAGTTATGGATTTTGTTTTGGGGTCAAAAGGGCTATTGAGATAGCTGAAGAGCACAGAGGATCGGTTACCTACGGACCGCTCATTCACAATAAAGATGAGATAGACAGACTAAAAGAAGGCTTCAAAATTGATATTGTGCATGATTTGACCGATATTCAAAATGATGCCACAGTGGTGATTCGTACCCATGGTATCCCCAAGGAGGAACTCCGTGCTTTGCAATTGCGTGAGAATAAAATCATCGATGCAACCTGTCCTTATGTCACGACACCTCAAAATATTGTTGAAAAGATGAGTGCTGAGGGGTATAGCATCGTGATATTTGGAGACAAAGAACACCCTGAGATTAAAGGGGTGGTATCGTATGCCCAAGATGCCCAAGATGCGTTTATCGTGCTTGAGTCTGAAGAACTTGAGGCACTACCGCTTAAAGGTAAAGTTGCAGTGGTTTCGCAAACGACCAAAAAACCTGAAGATTTTGCAAAAATAGTCACAGCACTTATGACAACGCGCAAAGAAATACGGGTGTTCAACACGATTTGTAATGCGACATTTGAAAACCAAGACGCAGCGTCTGACTTGGCAAAAGAGGCAGATGTGATGATTGTTATTGGGGGAAAACACTCTTCTAATACGAAACAACTCCACAGTATCTGCCAGCGCGATTGTGCGGACAGTTATTTGGTAGAAAATGAAAAAGAGCTTGAAGCAGTTTGGTTCAAAGACAAAAATCTTTGCGGTATCTCAGCGGGTGCTTCTACGCCTGATTGGATTGTTCAAAATGTCATCAAACAAATAGAAAAACTCCAAAAAGTAGCGTGTAAATAATGAACACTTTAAACCTAAAACCGATAGACCACATAGATGGAGAGATTCATCTCCCTGGTTCTAAAAGTCTTTCAAATCGGGCTTTGCTTTTGGCTGCACTAGCAAAGGGTACAACAAAAATAACCAACCTTTTACACAGCGATGATACCAGATATATGTTGGATGCCTTAAAGCAGCTGGGTATCAGCTATACACTTTCAGACGATAAAACGCAATGCAGTATAATAGGCAATAGTGGAGCCATACACACCACACAGCCACAAGAGCTTTTTTTGGGTAATGCAGGTACAGCGATGCGACCACTGTGTGCTGCTTTGTGTTTGGGAACGGGCACTTATATTCTCACAGGTGAGCCTCGTATGAAGGAAAGACCCATAGCTCATTTGGTGGATGCACTGAGGCAAGCAGGTGCACACATCAGCTACGAGGAAAATGAAGGCTATCCACCGCTACGCATAGAAGCCCAAGGACTCAAGGGGGGAGCAGTGCAGATAGATGGTGCCATCTCTAGTCAGTTTTTAACCGCAGTGCTTATGGCAGCACCTTTAGCCAAAGAAGATATGAAGATATCTATCATCGGAGAGCTTGTATCTAAGCCATATATTGACATAACACTGCACATGATGAAGATTTTTGGTGTCGAGGTTCTTCATGAGAACTACAAAACATTTACCATCAAAGGCAATCAGAACTATAAGGCTGTAGAGTGCTTTATGGTTGAAGGTGATGCTTCTTCTGCTTCGTATTTTTTGGCGGCGGCTGCGATTAAAGGTGGAAAAGTTAAGGTGACCGGCATCGGTAAAACAAGTATACAGGGCGATGTGTTATTTGTAGATGTGTTGGAGAAAATGGGAGCAAAAGTAGAGTGGGGCGATGGCTATGTGAGCGTGAGTAAAGGCGAACTTCATGCCATTGATATGGATTTTAATCATATACCCGATGCAGCCATGACCATCGCTACTACTGCCTTGTTTGCCGAAGGCACAACCGTGTTACGCAACATCTATAACTGGCGTGTCAAAGAAACGGACAGGCTCAGTGCCATGGCAACCGAACTAAGAAAAGTGGGAGCAGAAGTAGAAGAGGGTGAAGATTATTTGAAAATAACACCACCCGATGTACTTATGCATGCCGCGATTGATACCTATGATGATCACCGTATGGCGATGAGTTTTTCGCTTTTGGCTTTAAATGGTGCTTCAGTGAGCATAAACGATCCAGAATGTACTTCAAAAACTTTTCCTACTTACTTTAAAGAGCTTGAAAAGATAAGCCACTATCTACTTAAGGGGTAGAAATGAGGGATTATTGTCTCTCTATTGAGTAAGCATTTTCATATAAAATATAGGTATAATGACACAAAATTAGGCACAGATAAGGATAGGTATGAAGTTCGAAGATATCGAAATAGAAGAGGTAGATTTTGAGGCGATGCTTGAGGAGTCGTTTAAGAAGTCAGAATCAAAAAACGATTTAGTAGCAGGTACGGTTGTTAAGATTGATGAAAAAGATGAGATAGCTGTTATCGATATTGGTGGCGGTAGAGACGCGACACTTAGTTTAGATGAACTCAAAGATGAGGAAGGAAATCTCATCTTTGCAGTTGGTGACACTATTGATGTTATCAATATGGGAAGAGGTCGTATTTCTCATAAGTCGGCACTGGGAAGAGTGGCACTTAAAGAGTTTATTGCCCAATATGATGATGAGCAAGAGTATGTCATTGAAGGTACAATCACCAAAGCAAATAAAGGTGGTTATGTTGTAGATTGTGATGGCTTGGAGTTCTTTATGCCACGCACGCTTTCATACCTCTCTTCAAAAACAGATCCTATGGGTAAAAAAATTAAAGCTGTGATTGTCAAAGTAGATAAAGATAAAGGTTCTGTTGTTGTTTCCAGAAAAGAACTGATTGAGCGAGATAAGTCAAAAACTGACGATATCGTCAACGAACTTCTTGAAAATAAAAATCCAGTAGTAGGTACAATCAAAAAAATCACATCGTATGGTATGTTTGTTGATGTTGGTGGTATGGACGGACTGGTTCACTACTCACAAATCTCTCACAAGGGACCCGTAAATCCTTCAAAGTATTTTAGTGAAGGTGATGAAGTCCATGTGATTGCGCTTGATTATGACAAAAAGAAGAGACATCTTTCACTCTCGATTAAAGATGCCAATCCTGATCCTTGGGCGGATATTGATGCGATTATCGGTGTAGGTGACACAGTAGCCGCTACGGTTTCAAACATCGAACCTTATGGTGTATTTGTTGATTTGGGTGAGGACTTGGAGGCATTCCTTCATGTATCTGAAATTTCTTGGGATAAAAATGTAAAACATCCTAAAGACTACCTTGAAAACAACACAGAAGTGAATGTTGAGGTGATTGAAGTGGATAAAGAAGGAAGAAGGCTCAGAGTCAGTTTGAAAAGTTTACTTCCAAAACCAATGGATGCCTTCACTTCTGAAAATAAGGTTGATGATATTGTCAAAGGTATTGTTACTTCTGTTACAGACTTTGGTGCTTTTGTCAAAGTTGGTACAGTTGAAGGTTTGCTTCATAATCAAGAAATATCTTGGGATAAAACAAAAAATGCAAAATCTGAACTAAAAGTCGGAGATGAAGTTGAAGTTAAAATCATCAAAATAGACACAAATGCAGGAAAAATATCTTTAAGTAAAAAAGCACTTCAAGACTCTCCTGTAAAAGCATTTGCGCAAAACCATAAAAATGGTAGCATCGTTACAGGCGTAGTGAAAGATACAAAAGAGTTTGGTGTGTTTATCTCTTTGAGTGAGGGTATTGATGCACTCATTAGAACAGAAGATCTTCACCCGCTTAAATTTGAAGAGATTGAAAAAGGTCAAGAGATTACTGGCGTGATTAGTTTTATCGACACAAATGCAGATAAAATCAGAGTTTCTGTCAAAAGACTTGAGCGTCAAGAAGAGAGAGAAGCCATGGATCAAATTAATCTAGATCAAAACGACAGCATGACGCTCGGTGATGCGTTTGGTGACAAATTCAAACGATAACCAAAAAGGTTGTTCGGGTATTCCTGGACAACGCTTACTTTTCTTAAAGACCAAAATACATACCCATTTGCTATATTAACCCATAAAATTTTTAAAAATAAAGGATTTAAGATGTCGAAAAAAACAATTGTTGTTTGTGATCACATCCACCAAGACGGATTGGATATTTTGGCAAATGATAGTGAAATAGAATTGATTAACGCAGCAGATGAACCTAAAGATTTGCTTGTCTCTAGCATTATACCGCTCGCAGATGTTGTGATTACTCGCTCATCCACAGATGTAGATGAAGCATTTCTGCTTGCTGCAAAAAAAGTCACAGCCGTAGTGCGTGCTGGCGTGGGTGTTGATAATGTCGATATTGAGGGTGCGAGCAAACAAGGCATTGTCATCATGAATGTGCCTACGGCTAACACCATTGCCGCAGTTGAACTGACTATGGCACATATGCTCTCATGCGCGAGACAATTTCCCTATGCGCATAATAATCTCAAACTCGATCGTGTTTGGAGAAGACAAGACTGGTACGGTACAGAGCTTAAAGACAAAAAACTGGGCATTATCGGTTTTGGAAATATCGGTTCACGCGTAGGAAAACGCGCTAAAGCATTTGAGATGGATGTTTTGGCGTATGACCCGTACATTGATGCAAGCAAGGCAAGCGATTTTGATATTGGGTACACTAAAAATTTTGACGATATTTTAGCCTGTGATATTATCACGATTCATACCCCGAAAAATGCTGAGACGGTCGGGATGATTGGTAGTGATGAAATTGCCAAGATGAAAGACGGTGTGATTTTGATCAATTGTGCTAGAGGGGGTCTTTATGATGAAGATGCACTTTTAGCAGGACTCACATCTGGGAAAATTGCCATGGCGGGTATTGATGTGTTTAACAAAGAGCCTGCAACCGACCATCCCTTGCTAGATCTTGACACTGTAATCGTTACACCACACCTTGGTGCAAACACGAAAGAATCACAAAGAAATATTGCCATTCAGGCAGCTGAAGGCGCAGTTGCTGCAGCCAAAGGCATAGCGTATCCTAATGCACTCAATCTCCCAATTAAAGAAAATGAGTTACCTGATTTTGTAAGACCATATCTTGAATTGATTCAAAAAATCGGTCATCTTAGCGCTCAGGTCACTAAAAGTGCTGTGAAATCGATTAAGGTGATGGCAACAGGTCCTATTGCAGAGCATTTAGAATCGATGGCTACATTTGCAACAGTTGGTGTGTTAACAGAGTCTGTAGGTGATCAAATCAATTATGTCAACGCTGAGTTTGTCGCACAGGAACGCGGCATAGAAATCAGCAAAGAAGTAAAGCCAAACCATAGTGGATTTACCAACAAAGTAGGCATAAAACTAACTACTACAAATGGAACGATTTCGATTGCAGGTACGGTGTTTGATGATACACAACAGCGTATTATTGAGATAGATGAATATACATTGGATGTTGAACCAAAAGGCACGATGGTATTTTTCAGAAACACAGATACCCCAGGTGTTATCGGTGATGTTGGAAGAATCATGGCAGAAAATGGTTTAAATATTTCTGACTTTAGACTAGGACGAGCTAGTAATAAGCAGGCTTTGGCTGTCGTTCGCATAGATGGGCAGGTTAAAAAAGCACTGCTCGAAGAGCTTGCGGCACTCAAGGCATGCATCAGCGTTTCACACGCGACACTTTAAAGTGCAAGGCGGTTTTTACCGCCCCGTAACAACTCGCATTCCCACTTTTCTTACGGCTTTTAGCATAAAATCTTTGCATTATTGAAGCAAATATACATTATTCAAAGTAATATTTATCATTATTTTATATTATAAATGATAAAATACTCGACTTAGTTAGTCATATCTAAGATATCAAACTGATTATTTGCTATAATCATTTTAACCGTTTTTAAAAAGGTGCAGTATGAAAAAGTATTTTATCTTTCTTTTGGCATGCCCGCTATTTGCGGGCTTACACAATTTGGAGCTTAATCAGGCTTTACACAAGCTCGAAAGCAATAATTTGGAGCTAAAAATTTCACGCTTTAGCGAGCAGATGAAAGCGTATGAAAGTGAGGCTGCTGAGGGGGCAAATTATGGAAAGCTAGATCTTTCCCTTTCAGGATTACGCTCAAATGACGCAGGTAATGTATTTGGCTTTAAGCTTCAAAGCAGAGAAGCAACATTTGGTGATTTTGGATTTAATCAATTTATCTCACAGCTCGATACAGTCACGCCAGGAAGTGCTAATTTTGACGGCGGCACTAGCTTGCTTTCTACTGCACCAGATGATTTGAATTACCCTCAAGCTAGAAATCACTTTCTCACGAAGGCAAGCTACATGCTACCTCTCTACACAGGAGGGAAACTCACGGAGTATGGCCGCATTACAAAAGCTTTGCATCGTTTGAGTAAGTGGGATACGAAAAAACTCATGAATACAAAGATTTTTCAAACCAAAAAAGCATTTTATGATATTTCATTGCTTGAAAATTATATCATCAACCTTTCGCAGATTATGCACAATATCAAACAGCTTGAGTCCACAGTCTCTACTATGATGCAAGAGGGATATGCACAGGAGATAGATTTACTTGAGGTGCAGGCTCATAGCGCTGAGGTGCAAAGTATGCTCAATCAGGCAAAACTCAACCGAAAACTTGCGTACCAGTTCCTCTCTTTTTTGCTCAACGAAGAGGTGGATTCTGTCAAAAAAGTGAATGATATGGCACCAATGCCTTCTGTCTTGGATGACGAGATAGAGGGTAACAACATTGATATTCAGCAAGCAAAGCTGGGGCTACAACTTTCGCAGATGGCAATCAATGTAGAAAAAGCGAATTATCTACCAACGCTAGGTGCTTTTGGAGAGTATGGCAGTGCAGATAATACACTAGGGAATGACTTTGTTCAAAAAGACTTCTATACGGTTGGAGTACAGCTTTCATGGAATGTTTTTAATGGTGGTACTGATGCGGCAAATCTTGAAAAAGCAAAAGTAAATTATCTCAAAACACAAGATCAACTTGCTTTGGCAAAGTCAGGAGTGAAGTTGCAGGTGAAAAAACTTGAAACGGAGATTTTGAGTAAAAATGCAGATGTTAAAAGCTATACCAAGCAGCTGATGTTCGCAAAAAAAGTATATGAAAATTATCAGTCACGCTATAAAGAAGGTATCGCTTCTGTCTCAGATGTACTGATGAGACAATCAAAAGAGCTGGAGATACTCCTTAGGCTTTTGACTGCAAAAAATGAACGAAACACCAAAATATTTGAACTCAATAGTATCGTAAACAGAAGGAGATAAAGATGAGAAAACTGATAAAAATAACCCTGATTTTACTGGGCATAACATCGCTTCATGCTGGAGATATTGTCCTGAGTGGCTCAGTGGTTTCAGACAATCAAAAAATGCTTACAAGCCGCTATATGGGGTATGTTAAAACGATGGCAGTCGCAGAGGGAGACATCGTCAAAAAAGGGCAACTTTTGTATGAGATTGATTCAAAAGAGATAGAATCGGCCGAGAGACAAGTTGATTTGGCTATCTCTCAAGCCAGACTCGCCCTGCAAATGAACAGAAATCAATACAACAATACTCTTACGAACCTCTCAAGACACGAAAGACTTTATGCAAAAAAGATGGTCTCGAAGTATGAATTTGAAATGCTGCAGCTAGCGGCTAAAAATCTTAAAGATATGGTGCAGATTTCGCAAGAGCAGGTTGGTCAGGCTTTGGCAAAAAAAGAAGAAGTACTCAATCAGTATCTTTATCTTAAAATCCATGCACCCAATGACGGGGTAATAGTTGATAAACGACTCAACGAGGGAGAGATGGCAATACCTGGTATGCCTGCGGTGGTGTTGACTGACTTGAGCAGGCTCAGCATCGAGGCTGAAATAAGCGAATCGCAACTAGGCAGTGTCGCACTAGGTAAAGAGGTTGAGATTGAGATATCCTCATTGAATCTTCAGACTAAAGGTAAAATTGTCTCCATTATCCCCAACGCACAAGCGATGACACATAAGTTTAAGATTAAGATACATTTTGATTCTATTGATAAGAGCGTTTATCCAGGAATGTATGCCAAAATCATCATAAGGTAGGTTAAGGTGGAGCTACAAAAAGAGTATCAAATTGTAAATGTCGCGGGAAAGTTTGCAAAAACATTTTTACGCAATCCCTTGACACCTATTTTAGGTGCGATGTTGCTTGTGCTCGGTTTTTTGGCTCTTAGTACGATGCCAAGGGAGGAGGATCCGCAGATCGCTATCTCAGGTGGAGCGGTGATTGTAGCGATGCCTGGTGCTACGCCTGAAGAGGTTGAAAATATCATCCTTGACCCACTAGAGCGTAAGCTTCGTGAAGTGCATGGCATAGAACATATCCATGGGATGGCGATGAATGATGTAGGCATCGTGAATGTGATGTACCATGTAGGAGAAAACAGAGAGGACTCAAACCTCAAGCTCTATGATAAGGTGATGCAGCACATGGACGATATGCCAAAAGGTGTCATGCAGCCGCTTATCAAACCTTTTGATATTGATATTGATATTCCTATTGTAACAGTCGCTTTTTATGCGAAAGAGAAACAAGGGTCTGATGATGCTAAGTTATTTGAGGCAGTAAGAAGAGTACAGCAAAAAATAAATGCCGTAGAAAATGTAGCAAAAACAACACTCAAAGGTGCACGAAAATCACAATACAATATACAAGTGGATAGCACAAAGCTTTCCGCCTACAATCTCTCACTGGCTCAAGTGATGCAAGCAGTACAGTCCATAGCAACCAATGCCCCCAATGTCAAAGCCAAAACGGACGATAAGAAAATAGTCGTATTTGGAGTAAAAAACGCCATTGAAAGTGTAGAAGATGTAGGAAATGTGATAGTGGCGCAGTATATGAATTCTCCGATTTATCTTAGGGATGTTGCCATGGTAAGCAAAGGTTTGGATGAGCAAAATTTTCAAACTGCCTCTATTTTGATGAAAGAAAAAACAGCACAAGGAGATGAAGCCAATTTGGGTGAGTCAAAAAGTCAAATCACTTTAACAGTAGCAAAACTTTCAGGCACCAATGCTGTAAATGTTTCAGAGGATGTGGTGGATGTACTCCAGCATTACTCAAAAGAGTTTGATGCGATGGGAATCGGGTACATCGTGACACGAAACTACGGCGAGCGTGCGGATGAAGCAGTCAATGAATTGGTAAATCATCTTGTTATCACGATTATTATTATTGCTTTGATGTTGGTATTTGCTTTGGGGTGGCGAGAGTCTATGATAGTGACTTTTACGGTGCCAGCGATTTTGGCAGTGACACTTTTTACGGCATGGATGACAGACCAAACGATGAATAGAATCACCCTTTTTGCTCTTTTGCTCTCTTTGGGTTTACTGGTAGATGCAGCGATTATTGTGATAGAAAATATCCATCGCCATTTGCATAGCCATGACTCAAAAGACAAAGAGATGGAAGAGCTTTTGGTTGAGGCAACAGATGAGATAGGTGCACCGACCAATATCGCGACCTTGGCCATCATCTTAACCATGGTTCCGATGGCATTTGTCGGAGGAATGATGGGGTCATTTATGAAACCAATTCCCTATAATGTACCCGTTGCACTGGTTGCATCGCTGTTTGTTGCGTATATTTTTACACCCTATTTGAGTCTGAAGCTCCTAAAAAAAGAGGTGCACGCAAAACACGCATCACATGAAAAACAAGAGGTTGAAGCGTGAAAAAACTTGAGCATTTTATTTATAACATCTTAAGTCACACAACAAAAAAAAGAAAAGTCATCATGTTAACGGCTCTTGCTTTTTCACTGTCACTTTTGATGTTCCCGACTAAGCTTGTGTTAGCAAAAATGCTACCAGGCAAAAGTGATAACACCTTTTCGGTGTATATCGACACACCTGCCGGATCATCGATAGGGCAGACAAAAGCAGTGAGTGCTTGCATCATTGATTATTTAAAAAATGAAAAAGAAGTGATGAATGTAGAGCTTTTTCTGGGACAGGGCATCCCACTTGATTATGCAGGGCTTGTTAAAGGTGCGGGCATGAAAAACAGTGAAAATGTGGCAGAGATTTCTGTCAATTTGACCGACAAACACCAGCGCGATGAACCCTCTTTTATCATGGTGCAGCGGTTAAGAAAGCAGACCAAAGAAGTGTGTGAATCACTCACAAAGGGTACGAGTATTAAATTTATAGAACAACCCTCAGGACCTCCTACGATGGCATCTATTGTTGTGGAAGTCCATGGTGAGAGCGTCGAGAAAATACGGCACATCGCAGGTGAAGTGTTTGGTGTACTAAGTAAAACCCAAGGATTGGTCGATATTGATATGATGACGGATGAGCCGTATGACAAATATGAGCTTGTGCCTGACAAAGAAAAAATTTCACGAAGCGGATTGAGTGTAGAGCAGGTGAATAACATCTTATATCTGGCATTTGAAGGGATGATTATAGCCCATAAAAATGCAAACAATGCACCTGACCAGATACCGATTTTTCTTGTGCTTGATGAAGCAAGCAGGCAGATTAGTCGCCCTAGCATCGAAACACTCAGAAGCAAGCTTTCTTCCTTGAACTTAATGAACACCTCTGGCATGATGGTGTCACTCAGTGAAGTGGTTGGCATCAAAAAAGTAGTCTCAAACCCGATGATTATGCATAAAGACTTGTCACGCATGGTCAATGTGGTAGCTGAAACCGATATGGTCTCACAAGTGTATCCACTTTTGGATGCGCGCTCAAAGATGCTAGAGATGTTTGAAAAAGATTACAGTGTCACGAAAGCAGGTTTTTCGACCTATATGTTTGATTTTACCTTAGAAGATAAAAAAACGCATGAGCAGTTTCTTGTCCGTTGGGATGGGGAGATGAAAGTGACTCTCGATACTTTTAGAGATTTGGGTGCGGCATTTATCTCTGCGTTGATACTCATCTTTCTTTTGCTGGTTATCTACTATAAGAGTTTTGTGATAAGTGGTATTGTACTTTTAGGTTCATTTCTTTCACTCATCGGTGTGATTGTGGGGCACTGGGTAGCCAATTGGTTTACCTCAGAGACCTTCTTTTTAACGGCCACTTCTCTAATAGGCTTCATTGCACTCATCGGTATCTCTTCACGGAATTCACTCTTGTTGATTGATTTTGCAAAATCACTTATGCAAAATGAAGGGATGCCAAAACGCAAGGCTATAGCCGTAGCAACTGCTACCAGAGCTAAACCGATTGCGCTTACCGCGGTTGCGATTATCTTAGGTTCTGGCTTGCTTGCGGGAGACCCTGTCTTTGGAGGATTGGGCGTTGCGCTTATTTCAGGTACAGTAGCGGCCGTGTTTGTTTCGCTTCTTTTTGTGCCTGTACTCATGGATAACGCCAAAGCGATGGATTTTGAACGCAAGAAGTAATGATAGCGTGACGATTTGCGCTACACGATAGCACTCTGAAACTTTTTACTAAGCATCTGCTATAATCGCGTATTATTTTTAAGGAGCTAAGATGGCTACAATCGGAATGGGTGAAATCAAAAAAGGCGCTAGACTTGAACTAGACGGTGTCCCTTTCAGAGTGATAGAGTTTCAACATGTAAAACCAGGCAAGGGTGCGGCTTTTGTTCGTGCTAAAATCAAAAACCTCGGCACAGGAAAAGTGATTGAAAAAACGGTACACGCTGGTGATAAATTTGAAGTCCCAGCCTTAGAGCAAACAACGATGCAATACCTTTATGATGATGGTGAATATTTACAATTTATGGATACAACATCGTATGAGCAGATTGGTTTAACGCATGCTCAGGTGGGCAAAGATACTTTTGATTACATGGTAGATGGCATGGAAGCGGATATTTTGTTTCATAATGGCAAAGCCATTTCGGTGGAGATTCCCGATACCTATGTCTATGAAGTGGTGCAAACCCCACCCAACTTCAAAGGTGACTCTCAAGGCGGTAAAAAACCAGCTACACTCAACAGTGGCGCTGTAGTACAAGTCCCTTTTCACATCCTTGAGGGTGAGAAAATAAAAGTCAACACAGTTGATGGTGAGTACTTAGAGAAAGCGAAATAAGCACCATTGACTTTTCAATCTATCTTTACCTAAGCTTTGGTATAGTGATTTACTCTAAGCAAAGGTCTATTTCATGTCAGAAGAACCCAAACACACACCCCAATTTACCCATCTTCATCTTCATACCGAATACTCACTGCTTGATGGCGCCAATAAAATAAAAGCCCTTGCCCAAAAAATAAAAGAACAGGGCATGAGCTCTGTGGCGATGACCGACCATGGCAATATGTTTGGCACGATAGACTTTTACAATACCATGAAAAAAGAGGGCATCAAACCGATTATCGGTATGGAAGCCTATTTGCACAACCAAGACGATTTGGGTGATAAAAGCATGCGTCAGCGTTTCCATGTCTGTCTGTATGCCAAAAATGACAGGGGCTACAAAAACCTGATGTATCTGAGTTCAAAAGGCTATATCGACGGATTTTACTACTATCCGCGTATCAATAAAAAACTCTTGGCTGAATGCTCGGAGGGGCTTATTTGTTCTTCTGCCTGTTTGCAGGGTGAGGTCAACTGGCACCTCAATCTTTCAGAGAGAAATCTCAAGTTTGGCGCACAAGGGTACGAGAAAGCCAAAGAAGTTGCTTTGGAGTACAAGGCGATTTTTGGAGATGACTTTTATCTTGAGCTGATGCGTCATGGCATCGGAGATCAGCACCGTATCGATCAGCAGATTATACGGATTTCCAAAGAGACGGGTATCAAGATTATCGCCACCAATGATACACACTATACCATGCAAAAAGACGCCGATGCGCATGAGGCGTTTATGTGCATCGCGATGAACAAACTTTACGATGACCCTAAGCGTCTGCGTCACTCCGTGCATGAGTTTTATGTCAAGTCACCCCAACAGATGGCAGAACTCTTTGCCGATATCCCTGAAGCTCTTTCCAACACGCAAGAGATAGCTGACAAATGTAACCTTGAGATTAAACTAGGTGATGCCACACCGCCTAACTTCAAGTTTGCAAGAACGCGGGGTGAAGCATTTGGGCTTATGATGCCAGAACCTGACAAGGAGTATTCACTCGCAAACGACAAAGCGCTTTTTATTGAAGCAGCCGAAAAAGGGCTTGACAATCGCCTCAAAATCGTCCCTGAGGCCAAACATCAAGAGTACAAAGAGAGGCTGCAAGTAGAGATAGGCATTATTAACGCCATGAAATTCCCCGGCTATATGCTCATCGTCTGGGATTTTGTCGATGCTGCCAAGAAGATGGGCATACCTGTGGGGCCTGGAAGAGGATCTGCAGCGGGTTCGCTTGTGGCGTATTCGTTGGGTATTACGGACATCGACCCCATTCCCTACGGTTTGCTTTTTGAGCGTTTTTTGAACCCTGAGCGTATTTCGATGCCAGATATTGATATGGATTTTTGTCAGGCAAGAAGGCAGGAAATACTTGACTATGTAGTGGCACAATACGGCAGACATAATGTCGCACAGATTATCACCTTTGGTAAGCTTTTGGCAAAAGGGGTAATCCGTGATGTGGCACGGGTGCTTGATATGCCTTATTCTAAAGCCGATGCAATGGCAAAACTCATTCCTGATGAGCTGGGTATCGACCTTAAAGCTTCGTATGAGAAAGAACCCAAAATCAAAGAACTCCTTGAGAGTGACCCGCAAGCAAAACGCACATGGGAGTACGCTTTGGCGCTTGAAGGACTAAACCGCAATGCAGGTACACACGCTGCAGGCGTGGTTATCAGTAACGAACCACTGTGGCAAAAAACACCGCTCTTTAAACCGACAGGACTTGACACCCTTGCGACACAGTACTCGGGTAAGTATGTGGAAGATGTGGATCTGATCAAGTTTGACTTTTTGGGACTTAAGACACTCACCGTCATAGAAGAAGCACTGCAACTGGTAGAAAAACGATATGGCAAACGCATCAACTTTGTGGAAGAAAACATCGAAGACAAAGCGGTGTATGACTATATCAGCAGAGGCGAAACACTGGGACTTTTTCAGATAGAATCCGCAGGGATGCAGGAGCTTGCTAAGAAGCTCAAGCCAAACGGTTTTGAAGATGTCATTGCGATGCTCGCACTCTATCGTCCTGGGCCGATGGAGTCTGGAATGCTCGATGACTTCGTGGAGCGTAAACACGGCCGTGCCAAAATCACCTACATTTTTCCCGAACTTGAACCCATACTCAAACCGACCTATGGGGTGATTGTCTATCAGGAACAGGTCATGCAGATTGTGCAGACCATTGGCGGATTTAGCCTGGGTGGTGCTGACTTGGTGCGTAGGGCTATGGGTAAGAAAATCAAAGAGGAGATGGATAAACTCAAAGATGAGTTTGCAGAGGGTGCACTCAGTAAAGGATTTGATAAAGCTAAGGCAGAAACACTGTTTGATTTGATTGTCAAGTTTGCGGGCTATGGGTTTAACAAGTCACACTCAGCTGCGTATGCGATGATTACCTTTTATACTTCGTATCTGAAGCACTATTATCCGACTGAGTTTATGGCGGCTATCTTGACTTTAGAGAAGAACAATACCGATAAAGTGGTCAAATATGTGGATGAACTTAAGCATATGGGCATCAAGCTTCTTCCACCAGACATCAATAAATCAGGGTTGATGTTTGAAGCGCGCAACATAGATGGAGAAGAGGTTGTTATGTTTGGTATGGGCGCGGTTAAAGGGGCAGGAGATATTGCTATTAATTCCATGCTAACTGCTAGAGCAGAGGAGGAGTTTCAAGATTTTTCTGATTTTGTATCTCGTATTGATGCGAGTAAAGTCAATAAAAAAGTCATCGAATCACTCATTAAGGCAGGTGGATTTGACAGTTTTGGTTACAGTAGAAAAGCGTTACTTGAGCAGATAGAAGAGATAGTAGAGACAGCCAAAAAAGCGGGCGATGCTAAAAAACAAGCTGTAGGTTCTTTGTTTGGAGGAGATGAGGGGATGACATCGATAACTTTAGAGCTTCAGCATATGCTTGAGTACGAAGCGATGGAAGTACTTCAAATGGAAAAGGAGTCTCTAGGTTTTTATGTCTCAGGACATCCTTTGGACAAATACAGAGAAACGCTTGAAGGCATCAACTACACACTCAGTTCAGAGATAGATGATCTCGCAGACGGTTCAGAAGCACTTTTGATAGGGAAAATAGAAAGTATCACAGAGAAGATAAGTAAAAAAGGTGCAAAATTTGGTATCGCTAACATTATGGACTTGCATGGCAATATCGAATTGATGCTTTTTGAAAATAAACTGAAAGAACTTGAAGAAAATCTTGACATCACTAAGCCGATTGCTTTTAAGGTCAAAATAGGAAAAGACGGTGATTTTACACGCATGACACTGATGAAGATAGAGTCTCTAAAGGATGCAAAAACAGAAAAAGTGAAAGTTAAAAAAGAAGACAAACATACACTAGAAGCGGAATTGCCACCGCTTATTTTGGCACTAAACCTTATGCCTGATGCAAAAATAGTAGAAGAGTTGATGTGTTTGGTTGAAAGGTATCCAGGTAAACGGCCTTTGGAGCTACACATTAAGTCTAAACTGGCCGATGTGATTATAGAGTCAAAGATGAAAGTATCTGAACTTATCGTGGATGAGGCAAAAGAACTAGGCGTGTTCATAGAGGAAAGTTTATCTTTGGAGATATAAGTAATCAAATGTTTGGCATATTAATCTTACTCTTAACCCAATAATTTTATAATACTTAAAATTTTAACAAAGGATGAATATGAAATTCATAAAAGGTTTATTTACAATTATTGGGGCACTTGTTGTCATTGGTGCTATTGTGGCTGCTCTAACGGTAGGATCAAAGATAGCAAAACTTGATTCACAAGCATTGCCAGAGTATGTAAAGATGTTTGACACGGTATTGACTACGGGTGACCCAGCTAAAGGCATGGTGCGTAAACTCAAAATGAACATCCCTGAAGGTATGACAAAGCAAGAAGCATTTGAAAACGCTATCGAAGCCATGGATGAGGTGGGTGAAGAATACGGTTTGGCAATGGTAGATGCAAAAACAATGCCAAGAGGCGGAAAACTTTTTAAAGATGGCGGACTTTTAACACATATTCGCTCATACTGCTCTCCGAGTATTGCAGATAAGTTTTTGACACATTCTGGTGAATTTATCGGTTTTATGCCATGCAGAATCGGTATCGTTGAAGATGCAAAAGGTGATTTTTATCTTTACACTATGGGAATGGAACTTATGATTAATGGGGGACATGAACTTCCGCCAGAAATGCTGAAACTTGCAAACGAGGTAAGACAAGGTATGTACAAAATGATGGAAGCTGGCGCTGCAGCAGGCGAAGACTTGTAACATAGAGGTTTTCTTCGCTCTTTAAGGCGAAAAAACCTCTCGCTCCACCTCTTCGGTTTTTTATTCCTTCTCCATATATTATTGTTACCATATGATACACTATAGACGAAAGCCACCACCACACTAAACAGCCCTTCATTCTTTTTAAAAGTCTCTTTCTCCAAGAGTCAATTTTGTGAAATTTTGAATTCAAATATGATTTATATCTGTCATTTGTGTTTTTCAGCAGAGTAAATTGTGTAGTATCGAAACATATAATTATTATAACTTTCTGGTAACATATTTTTTTAATTGCCTGATAATCAAAAAGTGTTACTATCTTGTTACATTAAATTAAAATGAAGGAATATCAATATGTCAAAATTACCAAAAATCATATGGTCAAAAATCGATGAAGCGCCCGCTTTGGCTACCTATTCATTACTCCCAATTGTCAATGCATTTACACAAGCTGCAGGGGTTGAAGTCGTTGAGAGCGATATCTCTCTTGCAGGAAGAGTGCTTTCTGCTATGGGTCTTGCTCCAGATGAGCTTTCTAAGCTGGGTGAAGTGGTTTTAGAAGCAGATGGAAACATCATCAAGCTTCCAAATATTTCAGCATCTGCAGGTCAGCTTAAAGATTGTATCGCTGAGCTTCAAGGACAAGGATATAACATTCCAAACTATCCTGAAAACCCAACAACGGATGCCGAAAAAGAAATTCAAGCTAAATATGCTACTTGTTTAGGTTCAGCGGTAAACCCGGTGCTTAGAGAAGGAAACTCAGACAGAAGAGCAGCCGTTGCCGTTAAAAGATTTGCCCAAAACAATCCACACAAACTCAGAGCATTTGATGCAAACTCAAAAGCGTATGTTGCACACATGGAAGGCAAAGGTGATTTCTTTGGAAACGAGAAATCAGTCACACTTGATAAGAACCAAAAAGTAACCATTGCACTCAACGGTAAAGAATTAAAGAGTATTGAGGGTGTTGCAAGTGAAGTACTTGACGGTACTTTCATGTCAGTTTCAGCTTTGAAAACATTTTACAAGAAAACAATCGAAGAGGCAAAATCAAAAAATTTAATCTGGTCACTACACCTTAAAGCCACTATGATGAAAATCTCTGATCCCATCATGTTCGGTTATGCTTTTGAAGCTTTCTTTACAGATGTATTTGCAAAATACTCAGACACATTTAAAGAAGTGGGTGTAAATCCAAACATGGGTATGTCAGATTTGGAGAAAAAAATTGCTGGTCATGCGAAAGAAGCAGAGATTAAAGCAGCATTTCTTGCTCAAGTAGAAGCAGATGCACCAAAAATTGCAATGGTTGATTCTGATAAAGGTCAAACCAACTTTAACGCCTCCAACGATGTCATCATCGATGCTTCTATGCCTGTTGTGGTAAGAGAAGGTGGTAAACAGTGGGACAGAACAGGTGCTGCGCTTGAGACAGTGGCCGTTATTCCTGACTCTACTTATGCGATGTTCCACGCTGAGATGCTAGCTGATTGTGTAAAACACGGTCAATATGATGTGTCTACAATGGGTACAATGCAAAATATCGGTCTTATGGCGCAAAAAGCGGAAGAGTACGGCTCACACCCAACTACATTTGAACTTGCTGAAGCAGGAACAGTTACTGTTACGGCTGAAGATGGTACTGTATTGATGAGCTTTGAGTGTGAAGCAGGTGATATCTGGAGAATGTCTCGCGTTAAAGACATCCCGATTAGAGACTGGGTAAGATTAACCGTTGAGAGAACAAGACTTGAAGGTATCCCAGCGGTATTCTGGCTAGATGAAGACAGAGCGCACGATGCAGAGCTGATCAAAAAAGTAAAAGCATACCTTAAAGAGTATGATACAGCAGGTCTTGATATTCAATTTATGAAGGTGACAGATGCAACACGATTTACCAACACGCGTATTCGTGAAGGGTTAAACACTATCGCAGTAACAGGTAATGTACTAAGAGATCACTTGACTGATATGTATCCGATTTTAGAGCTTGGAACATCTGCTAAAATGCTCTCCATCGTTCCATTGCTTGCAGGCGGTGGCTTGTATGAAACAGGTGCGGGCGGATCTGCTCCTAAGCATGTGGATCAGTTCTTGGCAGAGGGTCACCTCAGATGGGATTCGCTCGGTGAGTTCTTGGCATTGGCTGAATCACTCAGATTTATCGGTCAAAAACATGATGATGCTAAACTTAAAGCCTTAACTGAAGCTTTAGATGAAGCCAATAATGGCTACCTAGATAACTCTAAAGAGCCAGGCAGAAAAGTAGGTGAGCCAGACAATAAAGCGTCTCACTACTACTTGGCACAATACTGGGCAGAAGCATTGGCTAAAGGCTCAAATGCTGAATTGGCTGCAAAATTTGCTCCAGTAGCGAAAGCACTCAAAGAAAATGAAGCGAAGATCATCGAAGAGCTTCTTGCAGTAGAAGGTAAAGCACAAGATGTCGGCGGATACTTCCATCCAAATGACGAATTGGCATCTAAAGCGATGAGACCATCTGCAACACTCAATACTATTATTGATGCTATCTAAGTAGATATTTTGCAAACATTGTACGCTTTTTGTACAATGTTTGTGCCTAAAATAGATGAATATTTCGGTATGCTATGCATTCATTAGAGTAGAGAGTTTTAAGCACTTCTTGATTTTCTGGTGCAAAAAGATACTTTGAACATAGGGTTGATGTAGCCTCTTTTGTTGCAAGGCATAATTGATTACAAAAGTAATGACTTATGTTTTGCTTGAGGTCCCCTATAATTCTCATTTTATAAGGATTGTAAAGATGGTAAAAAAAGGTAAAAAAGTAACCGTTATTGGTGCAGGAAATGTAGGTGCAACCGTAGCGTTTATTCTTGCGATGAATGGGGTTTGTCATCATGTTGTTCTAAGAGACAGAAATACCGAGATAGCCAAAGGCAAGGCTCTTGATATGTCACAAGCAGCCAATGCAGCACGGTCTCACACCATTGTTACAGCAGCAGATGACGCATCTGAAATGGAAGGCTCGGACATCGTTGTTATCACGGCAGGAAGCCCAAGACTGCCTGGCATGAGTAGAGATGACTTACTGATGATTAATGCAGAGATTACCAAAGAAGTCATCCAAGATGTGAAAAAATACGCACCTGATTCTATTATTATTATGGTGTCAAATCCTCTTGATGTGATGACTTATGTGGCACTGAAAGAATCAGGATTCCCCAAAGAGAGAGTAGTCGGTATGGCAGGCATTTTGGACTCTGCGAGAATGGCGCACTTTATCTTTGAAAAAATTGGTTATGGTTCAGGACAAATTCGTGCTTCCGTAATGGGAGGACATGGTGACGATATGGTGCCTTTGCCAAAGTTTTCAACTGTTGCAGGCGTACCCTTGACCGATATTTTATCTGAAGATGAGATTAAAGAAGTAGTAGAGAGAACCAAACATGGCGGTGCGGAGATTGTAGGATACCTTAAAACAGGTTCTGCGTACTATGCACCTGCAAAATCTACTGCTATCATGGTGGAAGCGATGCTGAAAGATACCAAGCAGATTCACCCTTGTGCTGTTTATCTGAATGGGCATTATGGGCATTCAGATGTTGTCTCTGGTGTGCCTGTGGCACTTGGTGCCAATGGGGTTGAAAAACTTTTTGAGATGACACTCAACGAAGAGCAAAAAGAGAGATTTGAAAAAAGTGTTCAGTC
>DYTF01000188.1 GCA_020726105.1 Sulfurovum sp.
ATTAAAAGATATTTGGAGTTTGGAGATAGAAAGTATAGACTAAGCGTTCCTCTTATCGTCAGTGTGGCAGGAATTGGAGCAAACGAAAATGAGACAAAAGCAAATATTATAAATGCACTAACCGAACTAGCAAAAGCTCCTAGTGTTTTTAGTGTTCGACCTGATGTTATTGGTTGTGTAGAGACTAAAGATATTGATATTGCTAATGCGTTAATAGCTGTTTGCAATAAGCTTAAGGCTAGAAGCTTTGTGTCTCTTGAGGCAACAAGCAATAGTGAGGCAATCACAAGAAGAAATGCGTTTGGAACAGATAGAATTACTCCTATTTTTTGTAATCTAAAGGACTTTAATCCAAAAACGGCAATGATGGAAGAGTATGATTCTAGTATTGTAATGGCACTTTTGCGAAGTGCAACGGATGGATCAAACGCTATTGGGTATAGCTATTCTATCTCAAACAGAGTTTTAGAAGTCAATTCACCTGTAACGCATAGAGAGTTTTTGGCGGGTATGCAAGATGAAACAGACACTTTAACAGACAATCAAATCACATCGTTTATTAATTATAAAGGTCTTCGGACTTGGAACTATAAGACGACTGATATTGACCCTATTTGGCAAGATGCACGAAGAGTTAGGATTTTTGATTTAGCCTCGTTTGCAGTGCTTGATGGGATTTTTTATGCGGTTGATAGAGATATTTCAGCGTTAGAGAGTGCAAAAGATAGCTTACGGGCGTTTATGGCAAGTTTGGTTGGAGCGGAAGTAATGTTGGGGTTTAATGTTCGGTTAGACTTGGCAAGAACAACACCTACAGCTATTAGTCAGAATAAATTCTATTTTATCATTGAGTGTCAAGAGACACCATCACCAGAACTTATTTCTGTTACTTTTAATAGGGTTGATAGTTATAGTAGCGTAGTATATAAAAGATTGGAGGCATAAAATGGCACAAAGACGAATACCAGCGGTAATTAGGGACATTAGCATCTTTGTGGATGGACAGGGGTTTTTAGGACAATCGGAATCATTAAAGTTACCACCTATTAAAACAAAAAAAGAGTTCATCATGGGGCAGTGGGTGGATACTCGTATGCTTGAGCAGATGGAAGTTGATTTGGAGATTCGAAATCTTAGTAAAATCATGTTTCAGTCCATGGGGGCTGGAGAAGTTACTTTCAAGTGTAAAGGTGGCTTTTTTGAAAATGGTGCAGACAAGAGAGCTATTGCAACCATTGGTGGCTCACTTGATGTTGACATGGATACCTGGAAGATGACCGATGGACTTAAGACAAAAATCAAAGTTTATGTATCAACGCTTCATCTTGAGCTT
>DYTF01000189.1 GCA_020726105.1 Sulfurovum sp.
ATATAAACTTGTCATTCCCAGAGTGCTAAATCGTGATATAGAGAGGATTTTATATTCAGATATTAAGGTTTTTGATGAGATGATCAAGAGTGGATTGATGTATAAAGGCAGAGGGAGGAGTTTCGAGCGATTTGAGCTACACGATAGTGTTAAATCAGCAATAAAAGCAAACAACAAAAGAACTATGAGACTTCATTTCTCAAGCCATCATGATGACCCAAAAATTTCAACTATTCACACGCAAATGATAGAGTATTATCAAACTCACAGGCTTGAGAAAAATATCAATAAAGATTTGGAGATTTGCTATCACTCTATGTTACTTAGAAAAGATTTTGAAAGGGATTTTGACAAAGATAGAGAAGAGTTTGTGGAGTTGGTATTTGGTTCGTTATATCTAAATAATAATTATAAAAATAATATTTGCAAAAAGTTTGATGGACTTATTTCAGAGCAAATCAGTAGCCTTATAGAAGTGTTTTATAAAGATAGAGATAGATTGCTAAATATGATAAGTCCACAACTCTATAGCAGACTAAAACTAGAGACAGAAAGAGGAATGGAGGATGTACTTAGAGACATCAGATTCTTGATAAGCCTAACCAAAGAGAGAGCATTTAAGAATGACTCAAGTCTATATTATCGAATTGGACAAATTTACTACGAAAAAGATGAGTACGACAACGCCATCACAGCCTTTCAAAAAGCTATCGAGATAAATCCTAAATATGATGTCGCCTATAATAATATGGGAATTGCTTATAGCAATTTAAAAGAGTACAACAAAGCTATCACAGCCTATCAAAAAGTTATCGAGATAAATCCTAAAAGATATGAAGCCTATAATAATATGGGACTTGCTTATCTTTATTTGGAAGAAAATGATAAAGCTATCACAGCCTTTCAAAAAGCTATCGAGTTAAATCCTAAAGATGATGTTGCTTATTATAACATGGGAAATGCTTATTATAATTTAAAAGAGTACGATAAAGCTATCACAGCCTTTCAAAAAGCAATAGAGATAAATCCTAAAAATGATAAAGACTATTATAATATGGGAAATGCTTATTATAATTTAAAAGAGTACGATAAAGCTATCCAAGCCTTTCAAAAAGTTATCGAGTTAAATCCTAAACTTGATGTTGCTTATTATAATATGGGAATTGCTTATAATAAGTTAAAAGAGTACGATAAAGCTATCACAGCCTTTCAAAAAGCTATCGAGTTAAATCCTGAAGAACTAGTAGCATATACAAATCTCTTTGAACTAGCTGACATTCCCCACCCTAAATTATCAAATAATTAGTTTTAAAATTATTGCCC
>DYTF01000190.1 GCA_020726105.1 Sulfurovum sp.
GATAAATATAAAGATGTGGCGTAGGAGTTAGAGATGGCAAATATTGGAATTTTTTATGCCAGTGCTGGTGGAAATACGAAAATTATAACCGATGCATTGGTTGAGGCATTTGATATTGATGAAGAGAGTGTTATCTCTATGGAAGATGATTACGATGATATTGAGCAGTTTGATGATTTTGATGTTCTTTTTATCGGTAGTTCGACTTGGGGACAAGGGGATACACACTTTGAGTGGGTTGACCCCATGTTAGAAATAGCAGAAGATGCTGATTTTTCTGGTAAAAAAGTGGCATTTTTTGGTGCTGGAGATTCTAAAAAACATGGTGAACACTTTTGTAGTGCGTTGGGGAAACTCTATAAAACGTTTACGAAAGTGGGAGCAACCCCTATTGGATTTGTGGATAAAGAAGATTACAGTTATGAGTTCTCATTAGCAGAGATGGATGGAAAATTGTGTGGATTGGGGATTGATGAACACAATGAAGCAGACAAAACTCAAGCTAGAATTGAAAATTGGATAACCGTTTTAAAAGACGCGTTGGAAGCCTAAGGAATAGATTATGCAGACAGAAGAAGTACGTTCATTAGACACGTTTTATGGTTTAACCGATACGGAAGATTATTTTGATTTTTTTGGAATAGAGTACGATGAACATTTGGTTAATGTGAAACGGTTTCATATTATGAAAGAGTATGGAACATTGATTCGAACAGGCATGAAAAATATTGAAAATGATGAAGCACGATTAATGGATTTTTTAAAATTTTCACTATTACGAGTGTATGGGGATTTTAAAAATGGTTATGCTCCAAGTGCAGCAGATGTTTGGGGTATGTTTGAGAATGGTAAGTTAACAGGATGTGCAAGTTGTACACCTACGACAACCCAAGGAGCAAGTTGTGCTTGTTGATCCCAATGTAAAACTTTATGACAGTGTAACAGCGGGTCGTTCAGGTCGTGATGAGGATGAAGCAAAATTTCGCGCTGGACAAAAAGTGCGACTGCTCGAAGATATTGTGAATGATGGAACCTATCCACATTCGCCCATTGCAACCTTGATGATGCCCAAAGGTTCAATTGGCTATGTCAAAACCATGGGCGATTTTTTACAAGTGATTAGGGTCTATGAGGTACATTTTTTTGGAACCGATATGGAGATAGATTCTGTAGGTTGCAGAGAGCATGAACTCGAAGCGATGGAAGCGTATGTGGATGAGATGGCTGAAGAGATAGCGTTTATGAAAGCTCACCGAGAAAAAATGCAAAAGCTAAGAGAAGAGGGCAAATAATGCCTCCATTTCAATCTAAAGGAG
>DYTF01000191.1 GCA_020726105.1 Sulfurovum sp.
AATACCAACACAACTAAGTAATTGTAAACAAACTAAACAAAAAAGGTTCCGTTTCTCTTTCTTGGCTGATGAGTTCTTTTAAAATCTTTTTTTGAGGTGTATGTATGGATAAACATCCGTTGCAGGCTTTTGCATATGGGGATAGTATGGTTCGGACGGTGAAAGATGAGGAGAGCGGCGAGTTTTTGTTTGTCGCTAAAGACGTTTTGGACATTTTGGAGCTTGAGCATACGACAAATGCGCTAGCTGGACTTGACGACGACGAGCTGACTGTATTAAAAATACACTCAGGTGGTCAAATGAGAGATATGAAGTGTGTTACCGAGTCTGGTCTGTATAACCTAATCTTTAAATCGCGAAAAGAGGAAGCTAAGACGTTTAAACGCTGGGTAACTCATGAGGTCTTGCCGTCTATTCGTAAAACAGGGGGTTATGGTGAAGATAAAGCGGATGGGGTTGTCGCTGCTTTGGTCTCTATGATGGACAAGATGACTTGCGCTATTGAGTCTTTGGCTGAGAGGGTGCGAAAAGTAGAGGGTGGGAGTAAAGAGACTACCACTACTGTGCAGACGGTGAAAATCACTTCTACTTTTAAGCCTCGCGAGGGGGTGCGGGAGAATCCGAAGCAGAAGGCGGAGTTTGTGGATGCTGTGATGCGATTGTTGTCTGAGCGTCCGGAGGGGGTGATACAGGCGCATATCCTTAGAGAGGTGTATATGAATGTGGGGGAGGCTACTAGGGTGCGGTGGCTTAGGGAGTATCTGGGCACGGCTTGGGATATTGAGGTTGTGCCGCCTTGTACATATGTGTATAGATTGGTTTCGTAAATAAAAATAGGAGAAAAACAGTGAAAGAGATGATAGATATGGCGGAGTTTGCGGGGTGTGGCGATCCATTTGATGATATAAGAATTGGTATGAGGGAGCTACTCGAAAAAGAGCTATTTGGGGATCTAGATAGGTATCTGCTTGGTTCTTTGAGGGGTGGTAAAGTGTCTATTTTGGAGCTTGATGCGCTAAAGACTCTTGTGGTGACTGTAAAAGATAGCGTGATAAAAATAGAGGCGGCTATAGAGGCTTATACTCCTGCTGAGCTGGAGCCTGTGGGTTTTGCTATGGATTTTGAGGGTGAGGAGAGATAAAACCCGCTTTTGCGGGCTTTCCTCTTTGAAAACCCCTTGCGTTTTTACCCTATCGCTTTTGGATGCGGTGGTGGGGCGGATGGCGAGGGGCTTTTAAAGCGGATACGCTTTGTGTTTTTTTTATTGCTGGCGACTGAGCGGGTTTTTTGGGTCGTTTTTAAAATTTTTCATG
>DYTF01000192.1 GCA_020726105.1 Sulfurovum sp.
GATTTGGGGATAAGACGGTGATGTTTACTGTTGTTATCGCCTCTTTTCCTATCGTGTTTGTGGGAGCTTTGCAAGGAAGCCGAACTCTAGAGGGCGAGCTGAAAGAGATGATGGATAGTTTTGGTTTGAGCTTTTGGCAACAGACCAAAGATTTATACTTTCCTCATCTTTTTTCTTATCTTTTCCCATCGTGGGTTTCGGCTCTTGGGATGGCTTGGAAAATAGTGATTATGGCGGAACTTTTAAGTGCAAATGATGGAATCGGGGCAGCTTTGGCGGTGGCACGAAGTCAGCTTGATACCCCAACAGCTCTAGCACTTGTAAGCACTATGGTAGGTGTTTTGCTTGTGGTGGAATATATCATTCTCGAACCTGTCAAAAAAGAGGTGGAATCATGGCGAAACTAGAAAAAAAATTAACCGTAAAAGAACTCAATTTTTATTTTGGGTTTACTCAGATTTTAGAAAATATCAATTTTGAACTAAGACAAAATCAAATTATCTCTATCGTAGGACCTAGTGGTGGTGGAAAAACGACACTTCTTAAACTTTGTGCTGGACTTTTGGATGTGACGGAGGGGGAAATATCAAATAGTTTTAAAAGTTCCGCTTTTGCTTTTCAAGATGCGAGGTTGCTTCCTTGGAAAACGGTGCTAGAAAATATTATGCTCCCGATTATCTCAAAAATAGGCTACAAAAAAGCACATGATGAAGCCTGTCAAATCGCCCTTAGATTTGGACTTGAGGAGAAAGATTTTATAAAATATCCAAAAGATTTAAGTGGCGGGATGAAACAAAGAGTCAATTTTGCACGAGCTTTGATAACTAAACCAGAGTTGCTATTTTTAGATGAGCCATTTTCAGCACTTGATATTGGACTCAAAAAAGAGTTGCAAGATTTTGTACTTGAAGGGGCAAAGGAGTTCGGTACGGCGGTGCTTTTTATCACACACGATTTGATGGAGGCCGTGCGACTAAGTGATACAATCTTGCTTCTCAAAAGTGACCCAGGGGAGATACTCAAAGCTTATAAAATCGACACTCCAAAAGAAAAAAGAGATGATACTTTTGTCTTTTCTAAAACGAAAGAATTTTTAGATGACCTTGATGTCATCAATACATTTGAGATAAAAATGAGGTAACTATGGAAAATCTAAATGCAACAAAACACTATAAATTTTATCCAGATGAGGCAAATATACCGCCTTATTTAGCATATGGATTTCGCCCTTTGTTTTTGATTTTGCCCATTTACATGGCAGTTTTAATGCTACTTTGGGGGTTTGTTTTTAGTGGGAAACTCAATATTT
>DYTF01000193.1 GCA_020726105.1 Sulfurovum sp.
TCGGTGCAGCTTATGGAAGACAATTAAGCTATGAAAACACAAATCTTTTCGGTAAACATTTAAGAGAGTTTAATTATACTGATGTTACTCTTGTTAGAACGAAAGATGATATAAAAAAATATGGCATCAAAACAGCTCAACTATCAAACTCTTTTGCAGCATATAGAAAAAGTGTTTTGATTGAAATGGGTAATTTTAAAGATGGTTTGATACTTGGCGAAGATGTTTATACAGGTGCCAAGATGGTTTTAGCAGGATATAGTCTTGTCTATACAAGTGAAGCAAAAGTGTATCACTCTCATAGCTATACAGTATGGGAAGAGTTCAAAAGATATTTTGATATAGGTGTGTTTCATAAGTGTGAAAACTGGATATTAGAATCTTTTGGTAAAGCTGAGGGTGAAGGCATGAAATACATCAAATCAGAAGTAAAATATTTGCTAGGTAACAGGGCTTGGTATTTGCTACCTGAATGGTTTGTCAGAAATGGTATGAAATATCTAGGCTATAAACTAGGTCAAAAATATGAAAAGCTTCCTATGTGGATGATAAAAGAATTTAGTATGCACCATAGATGGTGGGATAAAAGAAAGACTTAATAAGCCCCTTTCTTAAACACCATAACCAAAACAGTTTGGATGATGATTTTGATATCTCCCAAAAATGTTTGGTTGTCTATGTATTCCATATCCATGGCTACTCTCTCATCATAGTCTATATCATTTCGTCCACTTACTTGCCATAGTCCTGTAACACCTGGTTTTACACTATAGAGCTTGATAGCATATTTACCATATTTTGATACCTCTTTTTCTACTATAGGTCTTGGTCCTACGACAGACATATCGCCAAGTAGAGAATTAAAAAACTGGGGAAGCTCATCAATACTAGTATCTCTCATAAAGTTTCCAATTCTTGGGATAATTCGTGGGTCATCTTTAAGTTTGAAATCTTTTTCATACTCTGCTCGTATTTCTGGATGATTTTCTAGCCAATCTTCAAGAATCTTTTCAGCATTTGCTATCATTGTTCTAAACTTATATACTCTAAAAAACTTTCCATCCTTTCCTATTCTTTTGTGGGCAAATACTACAGGAGCACCTGGAGATTTGATTTTTATCAAAAGTGCTATGATGATGTATATAGGTGTAAGTAAAACTATAGCAAAAAGTGAAAAAACGATATCAAACACTCTTTTGCCAAACTGTTTACCTGCATCGTGCCGTATGTCTTGGAGGACTTTGAAGTTTTTATCATTGAATTCTATATGGCATTTGTTTAAAAATTTTGAACAAAAATCTGAATATG
>DYTF01000060.1 GCA_020726105.1 Sulfurovum sp.
CTACAAATGATGAAGAGTTAGCAAATGCTATCAAAGCACTAGGAAACTATGGAAGTCATAAAAAATATGAAAATCTTTACAAAGGAATAAACAGCAGACTTGATGAGATTCAAGCTGCGATGCTTAGAGTAAAGCTTAGATACTTGGATAATGAAGTAGAAAAAAGAAGAGAGATAGCAAACTACTATCTTGAGAATATCAAAAATGATAAATTGATTTTACCAACTGTACGAGCAGAAGATAACCATGTATGGCATCTGTTTGTAATAAGGACAAATAAAAGAGATGAATTACAAAAGTATCTTTTAGATAATGGTATCCAAACACTTATCCACTATCCAATACCTCCACATAAACAAAATGCTTATGCAGAGTGGAATAATGATAGTTATCCAATAAGTGAACAAATACATAATGAAGTGTTAAGTTTACCTATAAGTGGAGTTCAGAGTTTGGAAGATACAGAAGAAATTGTAAGAGTAATTAATGAATATAGATAATAATCCATTGGTTAGTGTATGTATGCTTTGCTACAATCATGAAAAATATGTGGCTGAATCCATTGAAAGTATTTTAACCCAAACATATCAAAATTGGGAATTGATTATTGTAGATAATGCATCTACTGACCGCTCCAAAGAGATTATAGAAAAAAAAATAAATGGAGACAGTCGAATAGTATTTTTACCACAACCATACAATAAACTAGTTTCATTGGGGACAAATATTGCTATTGAAAAAAGTGTTGGTGAATTTATTGCAATAATCTCTGCAGATGATTTTTTTTCACCTCGGAAAATTGAAGAGCAGTTGAAATATATGCAAAACAACGATTTTGATTTATCATTCACATGGGTTCAAGCCATCAATGATCGATCAGAAGAATCCAGTTTAGATGTTCAAAAATGGTTTAACAGAACACAAGTCAAAGATGCTTATGATATTTTGCATAGTTACTTTTCTTTTACGAATGTCACTTGTGCCCCTACCGCCCTCATTAAATCATCTATTTTAGTCGATACTCAACTCTTTGATCATCGTCTTTTACAGACACAAGATTTTGAATTTTGGATTAGAATTTTGCAAAAAACGCAAAAAGTTTCCATCTTGCATGAAAAACTCACTTATTATCGTGTGCTAGAAGATGGGGGGAATTTAAGCTCAAACAATTCACCAATTAAAATCAATAGAACCCATTTTGAAATGATGCATACATGGAAGCAGCTATTTTTGTTAGACAATGGTCTTCTTGGCAAAACTTTTAACACCGAAATAAATGATACAAACAAATATCAAATTATTTACCAACATTTAGAAAAAAATAATGTGCTTATCGGTCAATTAGTTTTACTGCTATGTGTCTTTGATCAATTAGGTAAAAATTGTGATACCCAATCCCAGCAATTTAAATTTTTCTTTGAAAATTATGGAAAATTAAAAATTAGATTTTTAGAAATAGGTAATCAACTTGAAAATAATATAATAGAAAAAGATCAAGCGATTGAAGCGTTGCAAAAAGGTAAAGAGTGGCGGGAAACACAGCTTCAAAATCATCAAAAAGCTTTGCAAGAAAAAGCTCAAGCGATTGTAGCACTACAAGAAACTAACCATGTACTTACTTTAGAACTAAACAAAAAAGAGGATTACATCAGAACAATTGAAAACAACCTCAATACTATTAAAAATACCAAATTGTATAAAATACTCAAAAAATTGGGGCTTTTATCATGACAATCAACACTCAACAAAAGGAGTATTCGTGTATACACTTTCTATTATTCTAAATCTCCATCGCGAAGGTGAGTTGGCAGAGAGAACCATTCACAACCTAGAACAAATCGTACAAACAAAAAACTCGTGGGAAAAAGTTGAAATCATAGCCGTACTGGATAATTCAGATGAGAGTATAAAAAAGATTGTCTATAGCCACAAAAAACTATTTGACATGATTGATGAAGTGGATTTTAGAGATTTGGCGCACTCTCGAAATCATGGCGTAAGCAGAGCAACACAAAACTTTATCTTGTTTGCCGATGGCGATGATTATTTTAGTCACAATCTTTTACCAACGCTTTATGGATCATTTCATGATTACTACTCTCACATCGTTTACTCAAACGATGATCTTAAACAGCTCACAGATGCTCAACATATAGTTATTTTTCCTCATTACTATGTTGAATTTCCGGCTCTGCTTCAGGCTGAGTATTTTGATTCTAGTGAATTTACAGTACAAAATAACAAATTTATACATTGCTTTGGCAGCAGAATCGCCGTATTTAAAAATATATTGACAAAATATCCAGTTCATGAAAATACATCACCTTATGGCTATGAGGATTGGGATCTTAATAATCGTTTATTGGCAAACGGCTTACAATACAAAATTGCAGATTTTGCCTTGTATTACAGAAGAGAAAACAGCCAATCTCTTTTAGCAATGCAAATCAAAAATAAAAACATTGTTAGAAATTCTGAGCTCTACAACTTCTCCAGAATTAACAACACCCTTGAAGAAAATAAAAATAGAGACACTGCCATAATAGAAAATATACCGCAGCCCGTCAGAGGTAAACTGTGGCGCACTCTTGCAAAATCAAAAATACTCAAAAAAATATACCATGTTGCAAAATCAAAATTAAGAAAGCCTAGTATTATCAATAAAAGCCTGTTTCAGGATGATATTGTGTTCTTGAAATCATATGGAGAAACAGTATCAGCTAGAGAAGATACCCAAACATATTCCTTACAATACTATGCGTCACATTTATCAATACAAGCAAAAATATATAGTAAACTTATGCAATTTTTATCACAAAAAGAGGTGGTTTATTTTTTCCCTTGGATTGTTGTAGGGGGTGCAGATAAAGTGTCTGTTGAATATACCAAAGCTATACATACCAAAAATTGCTGTGTTATCACATCTATTGAAAGTGGTGTCCGAATCAACGATATCAAAGTTCCACATTTAGACCTCATTAGTGATTTTGCAGGATGGCAATCAGTGACCGAAGAGGATCAACTGCATATACTCATAAAAGCACTTATCAATAGCAATGTCAAACTTGTCCATATAGTCAACTCAGAGATTGCAATTAAAACCGTCAAATACTATAAAGAGGTTTATAATCAATACAACATCAAAACCATAGTGAGCCTATTTTGTCCCGAATATCATTGGGTAAATCACGAATGGCACGGTTACCCTGTCATGTACCCGGAACTATTCAACAATGCTGATCTTGTACTATTAGACAATCACTATTGGTACACTTTTTTTAAAGACCTCAATCATGGAGTAGATTATAACTATAAAAAACTTGCGAGTCCAACAGAAAAACAGGATATCTCATACTCATTAAAAACCGACAATAGCAACAAGATACTCTGGGCATCACGCATATGCAATCAAAAACTATTTGGCGTATTTGAAGAGATCGTCAATCTATCGCCCCAATACACTTTTATCATCTATGGATCGGTCGATGAAGATGATGAAAAAAACAAAAAAATTCTTAATCGCTTGCTTAAAAAAGAAAATGTTGAATTCCGAGGAGTCTATCGGCATATTTCCGAAATCAATCTCAATGAATTTGATCTTTATCTCTTTACTTCACTCTATGAAGGTATCCCAACAATCATCCTTGATATGGTCATGGGTGGCATCCCTATCGTCAGTGCCAATGTAGGGGGTATCTCAGAAGTATTAGGAGATGATTATCCTCTATTGGTTAATCAAGAATCTGTTGCCACAAACTACATTTCCAAAATCAAAGCGTTTTATGATGACAAAAATGCCATTATCAAAATGATGCCAGAAATACGAAATACTGTACTTGAAGAGTACAATTCCTCTACCTTTGAATCTGAATACAATACATGCATCAAAGAGCTAATGGAATGATAGTCGGTAACGGTATGCTCGCACAAGCATTTGAAAAGTATGAACATACAAACCATGTCATTATCTTTGCCAGCGGGGTTTCAAATTCACGTGAAATAGATGACAGTGCATTTGAAAGAGAAAAAAGTCTACTCTTATACAGCATGAATTTATATCCAGATACAACATTTGTCTATTTTAGTACATGTAGTATCATGGATCCCTCTATGACCGATAGCCGTTATGTACTACACAAACTTGAAATGGAAAACATCATCCAGCAACATCATGAAAAATTTTATATTTTTAGACTGCCTCAAGTTGTGGGTAAAACAAAAAGTCCAACCATCATTCACTTTTTATATGACAAAATCACCGCAGGAGAGTCTTTTGATATCTGGGCAAACAGTACTAGAAATCTTATTGATGTGCAAGATATTGTGAAAATCGTTGATTTTATACTGAGTTACCATCTTTATAATAATGAAATCATAAACATTGCTTCCCCATATTCTGTAAGGGTACAAGAGATAGTACACATCATCGAAAATATTACGCAACAAGAAGCAAGATACCAACTCCTTCAAAAAGGAGCATCTTATACAATCGATATTTCAAAAATTATTCCACTACTGTCATCTGCAGAAGTTTGCTTTGACAAAAATTATATAAAAAATATAATTAGTACATACTATCATTAAAAAAGAGTTTATAGATGCAAAATACTTCATCCGATCACAAACAGCATAAAATGATTTTTGGTCTTGACATGATGCGTGCCTTAGCCATTATTTTAGTTCTTATTGGGCATTCATCACAGCACTCATCAGCACCAGAATGGTTTCAGAAATTAGGTGCTTTGGGAAGTTTAGGCGTGGAGCTTTTTTTTGTTTTGAGTGGATTTCTAATAGGTGGGATTCTTTTAAATCTTATCGAAAAAAACAAGTTCAAAACTTTTTCAGATCTAACAACTTTTTGGAAGCGCAGATGGTTGCGTACTGTTCCACTCTATATAATTGCACTATTAGCATTCCTGCGCTTTGATTATCATGGTTGGCATCCGCTAAGTTTTCACCCTGAATATTGGTTATTTTTGCAAAATTTTGCATGGTCCATAACTGATGACTTTTTTACCCTTTCGTGGTCATTGGCTGTAGAAGAGCATTTTTACCTATGGTTTCCGCTTCTATTTTTAGTGCTTTTTTCATTTTTACATAAAAATGTATCTTTTTACTCTGCAGCTTTTATCTTGATTGCCAGTGCAATTATCTATCGTGCTTCATTGCTAACAATGGATTGGAATGAATTTAATTTTAATGTAAGAATGGTTGTTCTTTCGCGCCTAGATGCTATCATGTTTGGGGTTATTATGGTATACATTCAAAGATATCACATAGCATTATGGAGCAATCTTTATAAGTTATCTCCAGTTTTTATGTTACTAGTAGGTCTGCTTTTTTTCTTGCACTACAGTGGCAATACAGGAACACATTTACCATTTATCCAAATTTTTGGCATGACAATCCAATCATTTTTACTCTCACTTCTTTTGCCTTGGTTTGCTGAACGAAATTATGAACCAAAAAATTATTTTTCCGATTTTATAACCCTTACAAGTCGTATCTCTTATTCTTTATATCTTGGGCATATCATGGTTATTATCTTTATTAATTATATGTTAAATATTACCGGAGTTTATACACACATTTATCCTCAACCCTACTTGCTCTATCCCATTTATTTTATTTGTTTTTATTTACTGGCTATTTTTAGCTATTACACAGTTGAACGACCTTTTTTAGACATACGAGATGGTAAGTTAACACTCAAACACATTATTCATTTTATCCCTTTTGGTCTATTAGTATGCCTATTGGTCTTTTTTGTATGAAAAAAATAATACGTCCCATCTACCAAAGGTTTCCATTCCTTAGAAAAATAAAAAATGCTGCTTCGGAGCTAAAAGATAAGTTTGATATCAAAAAACACCTTCCAACCTTATCCTCGCACAACAAATTAGCCTTAGATGCACTAACCGAAAGAAGATTTAAATATACTGACACCTATTTTAATGAACTTAAAAATTCACATAATCATAAAGAACTTCCAAGCATAGATATCTCTATCGTGACTTACAATAGTACTAAATGGATCAATCAATTTATCAATAGCCTCATCACGCAAGCCTATCCATTGGCGTATATCAATCTTTATTTTATAGATCATGAATCCAGCGACGATACACTTCAAAAGCTAGAAGAAGCGAAAAAAAGCTATGGAGACAAATTTGCCTCATGGCATATATTCCAACAAGACAATCTAGGTTTTGGTGCCGGACATGACAAAGCCATACAGCTGAGCCAGTCATCGCTTTGCCTTATTACCAATATTGATTTAATTTTTGAAAAAGATGCCATTTTGAATGTTGTTACGACAGCATTGACAGATGAAGTGGAGCAATATGCCTCATGGGAACTGCGTCAAATGCCTTATGAGCACCCAAAATATTATGACCCTGTCACACTGGAGACAAACTGGTCATCTCATGCTTGTGTATTGATTAGAAAAAGTGCCTATGAAAAAGTCGGAGGATATGAACCTAAAATCTTTATGTATGCGGAAGATGTGGAGCTTTCGTATCGTTTTAGAGCTTATGGGTATCATCTCAAATATTGTCCAGACGCCGTTGTTCATCATTTTACTTACGATGAAGCACATCAAGTTAAACCTTTGCAGTTTGCCGGAAGCACACTGGGAAATGCCTATTTGAGATTACGCTATGGAGATAAGACGGATAAGTTAGCTATTATTCCTCTTTATTTGGCACTGATAGTATGTAAAGAGCACTTTAAAGGGTCTCGAAAAATGGTGATTCACAATATCATGAAGATTATCAAAAACAAAAACTACTTTTCATCATTTGCAACTAAAGATGCGAACTTTTACGCGCCGTTTCGAAATTTTAATTATGAACTGACGCGTGATGGGGCTTTTTATCCAGCTGAACTGCCCACAAACAAACCTCTGGTGTCAATCATCGTTAGAACCTATCAAGGCAGAGATCAACTGCTCAAACAATGTTTGCTTTCGATCCTTAATCAAACCTATACCAACATTGAAATCATTGTCGTAGAAGATGGTGGAGAGACGATGAAACTCGTCATTAAATCATTAAGCAGAAATGCGAATATCTATTTTTATGGACAGCCAAAAGTTGGTAGATCTGTTACTGGTAATTTCGGTCTTATTAATGCTTCAGGAGTCTATAGTCTCTTTTTGGATGATGATGATTTGATTTTTGCAGATCACATTGAGTCTTTGGTCGTTACGCTTGAAAAGAACCCCGAAGCCTCAGCGGCTTATTCACTCGCCTATCTTGTCCCGACCGATATGAATGCAGACAAGTCTCACTATACTGAAGAAGACTATAGCACTCTTAAGTTATTTTACCAGCCCTTTGAGTATGAAGTATTGACAGACCATAACTATTTTCCTATTCAAAGTGTTTTATTTAAAAAAGAGTTGTTTCTGGAGCGTGGTGGCATTGATGAATCACTTACTTATCTTGAGGATTGGAATCTTTGGCTTCGCTACGCCTACAACAACACCTTCGTATATGTCCCAAAAACGACATCACTGTACCGCATTCCTGCCCATAGTAAAACACAAGATGACAGACATGCACTCTTGCATCAGGCATACAATGATGCCAAACAAAAAGCCATGACAGTTGTTGAGGTATAATCCCCCAACAAAAAAACTCAAAAATTTCTAAAGTCTAATTCAAAAAGA
>DYTF01000061.1 GCA_020726105.1 Sulfurovum sp.
GCGTTGCATGGGGATGCGAGTGCGAGACGGTACTATAGGCTTCAAAGTGATGACGCTACTGGCATGGTGATGGATGCTTCAGACCTCAAAGAGAGCGTTCCTGTATTTATAGGGGTGGCATGGAGGCTGATGGATGCTAAAGTGCGCATACCTGTCATCAAAGCGTATGAGCTGAACAAAGGCTTTATCTTTTTAGAAGACATAGGCTCGGAGCATTTGTACGATAAGCACAGGCAAGCCGATGCCTCAAAGTATTATGAAAAAGCCATAGAGACACTGGTGATGATGCAAGAAACACCTTCGCAGGGTTTAGAGTCATACGATGAGATGTTTTTACTTGAAGAGATGAATCTGATGCCGCAGTGGTACCTCAAAGCATACCACAATAAAACGCTTGAATGTGTAGAGGCGCGCTTACTCTTGGAGGCTTTTAGTCTTATTGCCAAAGAAGTATTGAGTCAACCTCAAGGCATATTTGTACATCGTGACTACCATGCGAAAAATCTGATGATTGATGCGCAAGATGAGATAGCTGTCATCGACTTTCAAGATGCCAAAGAGGGTGCTTTGATGTATGATTTGGTCTCCTTGTTGCGTGATGTGTATGTGAAGCTTGACGCTAAAGAGGTAGAGAGGCTTGTGTTACTGTTTAAGCACCTTAAAGGTATAGAGGTCGATGATGCAACTTTGCTGCGTTGGTTTGATTTTACAGGTTTGCAGCGGCATATCAAGATACTGGGTATCTTTGCGAGATTAAGCATCCGTGACGGCAAAGACGGGTATCTGAAGGACATACCACTAACCTTGCACTACATCGAAGAAGTAGGGAGCAAGTACCCTGAACTTCACGGGCTACTTGCTTTACTTAAAACAATAAAATGAGAAGATTGGGCATTTAATCCTATTGTGTTATAATCTTTCAAAAAGAGATGTGTGATGAAAAGTGTACTCCTGCTGTGTCTGCCATTTTTTCTGTTTGCAAAAGTGCATTATGTCAAAGTTGAGCCGTATGAAGCAGTGACGCTAAAGTCTGCTGTTAGTGCATTGGTTGTAGATGTTGACCTTGAGGCAGAAGGAAAAGCAGTCAATCATCAACGCATCGTCTTGCTTGATGACCGTTTAGATAAAATCAATCTTAAATTATCTGAAGAAAGTTATCGTATTCTCGCAGAAAGCCTAAAACGCCAAGAGTCCTATTTTCATCGCATCAATGTTTTGCAAACTGCTTCAGAGACCCAAAAAGACAATGCTTTTTATGCTTATGCTGCCGCAAAAACACAGTATGTAGATATGGGCTACAAAATTGCACAACTTAAAGACAGTATTGAGAAAAAATCGATTGTGTTAGCGCGTAAGTATGTCTATGAAATGATGGTACGAGAAGGTGACTTTGTCTCCCCTGGTACACCTTTGGCAAAAGTGCTTGATGTAGATAAAGCCAAATTGGTACTTTTTTTGGAACCGTCTGAAATCGAAGGGATAGAAAAAAAAGCGGTTTATCTGGGTGATAAAAAAACACCATACAAAGTGGATAAGGTCTGGAAAGTTGCGGATGAGAAATTTATCTCATCGTATCGTGCTGAGATTTACATCGATGCGCCCAAGACACCCTTTTCTGAACTGATAAAAGTTGAAATCAAATAATGAGGAACACCATGACACTAGAACAACAAGACAAACAGTATGTGCTACAAACCTATACACGCGATTACACCAATTTTGTAAAAGGCGTAGGGGCTACACTGTATGATGAAAATGCTAAAGACTATATTGATTTTGCGGCAGGCATCGCGGTAAATTCTGTAGGGCATGGCAATGAAAAGTTAGTAGCCGCCATTTGTGAACAAGCTAGAAATATCATCCATATCTCTAACCTTCAGGTCATAGAACCACAAGCTAAATTGGCACAAAAGATTGTGGAACTCTCTGGCTATGATATGGGTGTATTTTTTGCAAACTCAGGCGCAGAAGCCAATGAAGGGGCTATCAAAATAGCACGCAAATACGGAGAGAATACATTTGATAAAAAACGCTACAAGGTCATTACTCTTGAGCACTCGTTTCATGGTCGTACCATCACCACCGTCAAGGCTACAGGGCAAGCAAGTTTTCATGTACCGCATTTTTCTCCTTATCCTGAAGGGTTTTCATATGAGAAAACGATTGCCGATGTCTATGGGGCTATTGATGATGAAACGGTAGCGGTCATGATAGAACTGGTGCAAGGTGAGGGCGGTGTGCAGCCTTTTGAAAAAGAAGAGGTGCAGGCCTTAGCAAAACATCTCAAAGAGAAGAACATTTTACTCATCGTGGATGAAGTGCAAACGGGTGTGTACCGCACTGGCGAGTTTTTGGCATCCAACTTGTATGAGATAGAACCTGACATCATCACCCTCGCCAAAGGTTTGGGTGGGGGTGTGCCTATCGGCGCGGTGATGACGAAACATAAAACGACTTTAAGTGCGGGTGAGCACGGGAGTACTTTTGGGGGGAATTATCTCAGTACGGCCGCGGGAATGGCAGTTTTAGAGATATTGCAGCCTTTGTATGAGAGCGGTGAACTTGGTGAGATATTGATATATTTTACACAAAAATTGCAAGATATTGCCACGCGCTACACACAGTTTTTTGAGAAAGAAGTAGGACTAGGACTGATGCGAGGATTGCGTGCCAAAACAGCGGAAATTCAGGTCTCTATCATCAAAAATAGCATGAAAGAAGGTCTTGTGGTACTTAAGGCAGGACGCAATACCATACGCTTTTTACCAAGTCTGACTATCAGCAAAAATGAAATCGATGAAGGGTTCAAACGCTTTGAAAACGCTCTTCGCTCTTTGTAGTATCACTGTCGCGTCTGTGCTCTATGCAGGCGAATTGGGAAGTATATTGTCGAATAATAAAGCGTTATCGTTCGACTATCAACTCCAAAGCAATGAACTTGAAAGCGACAAACTCACCAACAGCTGGATGAGCCCCGTTCGTTTACAGTATGGCAGAAACTACAGCACACAGTTTGGCGACCAAACGATAGATACGGGGAGTTATTCTGTTATAGTCGATCAGCCTATCTTTAGGTCAGGCGGGATTTATTATGGCATTAAGTATGCGCAGGCATTTCGTGATGCCAATGAAGCAGATATTCAACTTCAAAAACGCACCATGATAGGGGATGCTGTCTCCATTCTGTTTAGTTTGAAAAAAACAAAACTTGAACAAGAAAAAATGCGATTTCAGATTAAAAACGATGCTATCGACATCATGCAAAAACGCGAGAGTTATGAAGCAGGATTGCTTGATAGTAGTTTTTTAGATCAAGCGATGCTAAAAAAGAGTCAAGACGAAACGACTCTTCTGCAGTTGGAGTTAAATATGATGGAGTTTAAACAGAAATTTTCACTCCTCAGTGATAAAAACCCCAATAATTTGCGTCTTCCTTCTCTTAAGCTGATGAGTAAAACAAAGTATCGTGAAGAAAATTTGGAGCTCAAAAGAGACAGACTTCGCGCACAGCAATCAGATTATAATGAAAAAGTGACATGGGCGAAGTACCTGCCCACCGTATCGCTGCAAGGTCAGTACACAGATGGTGACATCAATCCGCTTTTTGCCAGACCTGATTCTTTTCTTCAAGAGAAGTATTATAATTATGGCTTTAGCGTTTCGATGCCGCTTGATATTAACGCGTTTAGTGATATAGAGTTGGCAAAAGTAGAAAAACTGAAAGCAGCAGTTGAGGTGCTAGATAAGAAAGAGCAAATCAAAGAAGAGTACAACTGGATAGAAAACAGTTTGAGCATTTTAGATAAAAAAATCGCTTTAGCACGCAAAGACGAAAGGGTCTACGCTAGCCTTTACACGCTTACAAAAAACCTAGCCCATGCAGGTGAAAAAACCTCGTTTGATGCAGATGTAATGCGCAACTCATTGCAGATACGCAAACTCGACCAACAAATCTTTGCCATAGACAAGCAAATCCAGTTGCTTAAGCTTTATGTGCGGGCGGAAAATGCGCTTTAGTGAGTATATGAATGCGTGGTTGTACGGTGATGAGGGCTACTATAAGCATTTTAAAGCCATCGGTAAAGCAGGTGATTTTTACACAGCGGTGAGTACGAGTCGCTTTTTTGGCGCGAGCATTGCTAATTATTTTTACAAACTTTTGCAAGAAGGAGTAGCCAACAAAGATGGCTGGCTCATTGAGATAGGCGCACACCAAGGCTACTTGATTTGCGATATGATTCAGTGGCTTTATACTTGTGATGCAAGCTTAGTAAAGACTTTGAAATTTGGCATTGTAGAGCGTCAACCAGCAGTGCAAAAAGCCCAAAAAGCATACATCAAAGAGCGCTTTGGTGATGATGTACATATTGTGCATTTTGATGACATCTCTGAAGTCAAAGCTGACTATGCGTTTGTGGTAGCCAATGAGATATTTGATGCCTTTGCGTGTGAGTTGCTTAAAGATGAAAAAATCGCCCATGTGGATAATCATGAGATAACATGGAAAGATGCAAGTCCCAAGATGCTTTCATGGGCAAAAGTGCACTCTCTTGCGCAAGGTGAAATTGCTCAAGGGTATGAAGATTTTGCTGGCTCTATGGCAAAGGGGATTGCTCACTGCGATTTTGTTTCGTTTGACTATGGTGAAAAATATGTGCGCAATGACTTCTCCATCCGTATCTACAGAGCGCATGAGACCTTTCCTTTGTTTGATGAGGAGCTAAGACTTTGTGAGGCTTACCAAAACGACGACATTACTTATGATGTCAATTTTTTCCATGTGAGTGAAGCATTTGTGCAAGCGGGTTTTGATGAGGTGTTGTATGAGACACAAGCGCGTGCTTTGGTGCGATTTGGCATCATAGACATCCTTGAGCGCTTTGCAAAACAAGCAAAACAATCACACTATGCAAGGGAAGCCGATAGGATAAAAACACTGCTATCACCCACGATGATGGGCGATAGATTTAAAATGATACATTTTAGAAAGTAATAAGCTTAGTGTACGGCTTTAAGCATCGTGCAGCGTTTGATGGCTGAGGCTTCGCTTCCGAACATCGTTGTGTATTTGTCAAATTTCTCTTGGCTTATCATGCCGATACACTCTTCTTTACTCATTGTGCCAACAGAAGCGGGTGCTGATGGGGTGGGTGTTTTTTCTACAGTTTTAGTGACAGCTTTTTCGTCTTTTGGGTACATGTAGTCAGTGTTGAAGTTTTTATCGTCTATCTCTCTGAGTTTTATATTTTTTTTGGGTGGGGTTGGAAGTTGCGTTTTTGCTACAGGTTTTTTGACAACAGGTTTTTTGACAACAGGTTTTGGTGCGAGCTGAGCAGGTCTTTTTACTGCAGGTTTAGGGGAGCGTGGGAGCGTGTTTTGTGTACAGCCTGCAAAAAGTAGTGCAAGCCCTAGAACGATACTGATTTGTTTCATGTTTATCCTTTAGAGTGGGGTGTGGCGTATTGTAATATAAAACGCTACTATTTTCAATGGTCTAAGCTTAAAGCAACAACGGCAATAGCAAAACCACCATCGTGACTAATGGAAAGAGAAGACTCTTTGATGGGATGCAAGTTTTGAGCTTTTGGACTGAGTAGAAAGCTAGGTTTGCCTCGTGCGTCTTTGCTTAAGATGATGTCGTGAAAAGAAAGTTCGCGCCCGATGCCACAACCCAAGGCTTTGGCTATGGCCTCTTTGGCTGCCCAAAAACCTGCTATGGATGCAGGTTTTTGTACAAGTTTTATCTCTTCTTCACACAAAAATCGCTGAGTAAATTTATCGCCAAATTGGCTCAAAGCTTTTTCGATTCTGCTGATTTGGATGATGTCTGTACCGATGTTCATGGCAGTATTATAGCGCTTACATCCACTCAAGAACTTTAGAAACTTCATCGGCAATAAAACATTTTATTTTCGTTGTCTCCAAGGGTTTATTGGGGATGACTGCTTTGGTGAAGCCTTGAGTTTCTATCTCTTTGAGGCGTAAGGAGAGAGAAGGGATTTCGCGTATCTCTCCCGTGAGGCTCACTTCACCCAAAAAAAGCGTTTGTGCGCTAAGTTCTCTGTTTCGGTAGCTGCTTAAAATGGCTGCGATGACGGCAAGGTCGGCTGAAGGTTCGTTTATCTTGATGCCCCCTGAGACATTGATGAAGACATCATAAGTGCCAAGAGGCAGGTCAAGTTTTTTCTCTAACAGTGCCAGCAGCATCCCCAAACGGTTGTTGTCAAAGCCTGTTGAGCTTCGTTTGGCATGCCCGTAAGACTCAGACACCAATGCCTGTATTTCCACAATGATGGGGCGACTTCCTTCCATGATGACGGTGAGTGCAGAGCCTGATTGTAGTTTTTCTTTGTTGAAAAATTTGCCTGCCATGGACTTCGCGTCATTGAGCCCCTCTTTGTTCATCTCGAAGATGCCCACTTCATTGGTCGCGCCAAAACGGTTTTTAAAGCCACGCAACAGACGCAAGTCAGAGTTGGTATCGCCCTCAAAGTAGAGCACGGTGTCTACCATGTGTTCTAGTACTCTAGGGCCTGCGATAGAGCCATCTTTAGTGATATGCCCGATGATGAAGATGGGGATGTGCAGACTTTTAGCCAACCGCATCAGTTCAAAGGTGATGGTGCGTACCTGCGTCACAGAACCTGGAGCAGAAGGTGTTTCTTCGGAGTAAAGGGTTTGGATGGAGTCGATGACGATGAGTTCATAGGGCTGATTTCTGACTTCAGAGATGACAGAACTTAGGTTAATCTCTGGCAGCAAATAGAGATTGTCATGGTTGGCTTCGAGTCTGTTTGAACGGAGTTTTATCTGACCTGCTGACTCTTCTCCTGAGACATAGAGCACTTTTTTCCCTGCTCGCGCAAGGTTTCCTGCTATCTTCAAAAGAAGTGTGGATTTTCCAACCCCGGGGCTACCGCCGATGAGTGTAAGTGATCCAGGAACGATGCCACCACCTAGCACCAAATCAAGCTCTTTGCTTCCTGAAGTAAAACGAATGATGTTGTCTTCTTCTATCTGCGTGATGGGTTTTGCTTTGGGAGTAAGTGCGCTTCCTCCGCGTCCTTTTGAAGACTCGTTGAGGTATTTTATCTGCTCTACACTCAGTTCTATCATGGTTTCCCATTGTTCACACGAAGTGCATTTGCCCATCCATCTAGGAGACTGAAATCCACAGGCTTGACACTCAAACAGTGTTTTTTGTTTTGCCATCAAAGACTCCTCTTGGCTATTTATGGAGTCATTGTAAACCAAAATGGTTTTTAAGTCTATAAATATGTCACATTGTCATATTTATGCAAGAGGGATGATTCCTTTTGGGTTCTTTTGGCTATAATTTAAGCCGTTTTTAAAAGGATTTTCGTGACATTTAACACCATCAAACAATTTTTCATCGGTCTTTATCTGACAAACAGTTTTGGCTATAAGCTCAAAAAAACCAAGGATTCTGTGGAGAAAAAAAGATTAAGACTTGCCTATGCCGTGGCGCAACTTAAAGCACTAAAGTTGAGTGTGAAAGTAGAAAATAGTGAAAAACTCCCTCAAGCAGGGCAGTATCTGCTTGTCTCCAACCACAAAAGCATCATCGACCCACTCATCATCGAAGTAGCACTCAAAGACACACAGCTGTTTGGCCCGTGGATTTCCAAAAAAGAGTTGTATAACTC
>DYTF01000194.1 GCA_020726105.1 Sulfurovum sp.
GATTTCTTGCGATTCTGGCACAAGTGATTATTACAAATCTTAAGTGCAAGGCTAGTTCGGACTATTAGACTGAGGAGAAACATGAGTTTCTGGTTAAAAATTCGATATTTATGCGGTTTCGTAGTGTTTAAAGGGCGGTGCCTGTTCCTCTCCATCTTCGCTGACCTCACTCTTGTGTTATTGAAAAGAGGATTCAGAATGAACCAGCGAGGAACTTAGTGAATATGAATGGTTTCTGTATTCAGCGGACACTACTTGGGGATTGAAGTGTTTCCTCACGACCGAGGGTTACTAGTTGCAAATGGATCCTGCATCAGGTTCTGATGATTCTCCATGATTTGTTATCTCCAGCTGTTGTTGTGTTATCTCCAGCTGTTGCTGTGTTATCTCCAACTGTTGTTGTGTTATCTCCAACTGTTGCTGTGTTATCTCCAACTGTTGCTGTGTTATCTCCAACTGTTGTTGTCCAGCAAGGTTGGCTTCTGAGGCGTTATCATTATGTATCGAGACTACTCGTCTCTCTAGATTGTTATTGTTTTCTTGCTCGCTAGAAGGATCCTGACTAGAGTCGCATTGTTGGCCATTTTTCCATGCTTAATCACTGATTCTGTCTTGATGGATATTCAAAAACTGGGGCTCTCTTGGCTGAACCTTGGACTCAACTTATGCGTCAGACTTAGTCTCTTGAAGAAGCTCCTCTTAGCGAGTATTACCGAGTAGCAAGCCCTGCTCATTATCCTGTTAAATCTGATTTTCTTCAAATTATGGAGTTGATTATCGTTCAATTAACTGTTAATCTTAATATTGCTCCTAAAGTCTAGAGTTATGCAAGATCATGTTGCCTTGCTGGCCAGAATGCATTCGACTAAGACAAAGATCCTCGGGTTCATTTGGTCGCGAGGAAATAGACTTCATTAGGTGTTGGACTTGATTTTGAGACACATCGATTTCTCCATTAAACTCTTTTATTTCCTACTTTGCTGACTCATTGATAATAGAGTTTAGTTGCTACTCGAACTGCTAAGTATTTATATCTGGGCCACTTTTGTTGGCATTTGAGGAGAGTTCTTGCTCAAAAGATTTAAGATTTTCTTCTTCTAAAACTGGATTATCGATTGAAATTTCGTTTTAAGGCTACTGGCTTGGATTCTATTAGACTTCCGAGTAAAAAAGCAGTTAACATTCCCGCTTTGAAGCCTCTGCCTTAGGGAATCCTTCTAAAAAGGATTATCTTTCTTGATTCGAGTGTCTTTCGTTGTTGATTGAAAAGGACTCTTGCTCGAGACGCATTCCTTGAGA
>DYTF01000015.1:0-20887 GCA_020726105.1 Sulfurovum sp.
ACTCTCCAGAGTTTTGGATGAGTTTGCAAAATAAGTTTGACCTAGAAATAGCGCGTGATAATTTGGCAAAAAAGATAGACAGTGAAGTCGAACTTTATGACGCTTCATAATATGCATTTTGAATTAATGATTCAATCTTTAGGCACAATGGTGATTTTCCTCACGGATTAATAAATAATCAAGCTATAAATAATTATACTAAAAGATATAAACATAGAAATGCTAAGGAATATGGATTATTGTATGATAGTAACAGTTTGTGATTTAAATGGTATCAAGCAATATAGCGTTCCTAGGAATAGTAAGAAATTTTTAGTATTATTGGTTTTTATTGTTGTGAGTGTTATTGCAGGTTTAACTTACTATATCAAAAAACTTTCTGCTGAAGTTTCTCTTGTTAAGGAAAAAAATAGTGTCATAGAACAGAAGTTGCAGAGTAAGCTACTTTTGCAAGAACAAATAAAATTAGCAAATCAAAAGAAACAAAAAGAGTTACTTGAAAAACAAGAGAAAGAAAGGCAAGAGAGATTAGTCTGGCTAAAAGAAGAGGCTACAAGACAAGAAAAAGAAGCTAAAGAGAAAAGAGAGCAGGAAGCTTTAGCTAAAGCAAAAGAAGAACAGAAAAAACTACTAAACAAAAAGAAAGCCGAAGAAAAACAAAAAGCAAGATTGGCAAAACTCAACAACGATAAAAAGCAATTTCTTCTAAACAGACAACTCCCTAAAATAGCAAAATTAAAGTTAGGAAAGCGCTATGTTTGGGGTGCAACTGGCCCTGTTAATTTTGACTGCTCAGGTTTCACCTCTTATATCTGCAAGAAAAAAGGCATCCGTATCCCTCGAACTGCTAAACAGCAGTCCAAGTATGGTAAGCTGATAGCAAGGAATAATTTAAAACCTGGCGATCTGCTGTTTTTTGATACATCAAGGCGTTCCCGTGGAGTAGTCAATCATGTGGGTATTTATATTGGCGATAGCAAGTTTATACATGCTAGTTCCGCACAAAAAAAAGTGGTAATCACCAGTCTAAATAAAGTCTTCTATAGTAATCGATTTAAATGGGCAAGAAGAATTGACAACTAGGCAAAACTAAGCTACACCAACTCAAGGAGAAAGATATGGCACTATTTGGCGGCAATAAAAAGGCAGACAAGAAAAATAATAATCATAGTACTACTATTATTACAGAATGCACGCAGATTCATGGGAGTATCAAGGGGTGCGGCATGATACATATAGATGGCGCAATACACGGAAACCTTGAGGTTGAAGAGGTAGTTGTTGTTGGTTTAAAAGGATTTGTTTATGGTGATATTCGATCCAAAAAAGTCATTATTGGTGGAACTGTGGAAGGAAGTATTGTTTGTGACTTGCTTGAGGTAAGACAAACGGGGACTGTTTCAGATAAAATTACGGCACAAGAAATGATAGCTGATGGAACAGTAAATGCAGAAATTAATGTTGAAAAAAGTATTCACATAACTGACAATGCGCACATCACAACCAATAATATCCAAAGTAAACACATTATAGTTAACGGACATATAGAGGGGAATTTAACAGCAACAAAGTTACTTGAAATCAATAAAAATGGTCGCGTAAAAGGTCAAATGGTTGTTAAGAAAATTAAGGTTTCCGAAGGTGGTTTGATGTTGGGTACGATGCTGACTTATGATAAGGCAGATTATGATAAGATGGATGCAGAAGAACCTGTTGAGCTTGCCGTGAAGAATGAAAAAGAAGTAGAAAGCAAAGAAGTAGAAAGCAAAGAAGAACAAACATTCACCATAAAAGAGGATAAAGATGATAAAAAGTGAAGTATTGAACCATCTTCGGACAGCAAAATCAGCGCATAAGGGTTGGGTAGATAGGGCAAAATTACTCATTCATGGCTTAGAAATAAAAGAAGATGCCATTCCCATGATGGCTACACAGTGTAAATTTGGACAATGGTTTTATGAGGATGGGCAAATGTTAAATGCCTGCAGAAATAATCCTCCAGAATCCATGTCCGAGATTGAACATCTGCATTCGCAACTTCACGATATTTATCTTGGTATTTATAAAATCTACTATGCGTCAGAAAATAAAGGATTTTTTTCTAAGCTCTTGGGTATAAAAAGAAAAGTTTCAGAAGCAGAAAAAGATATAGCAAAAACATACTTTCATGAACTAGAGGGTGTTTCGCATAAATTGCTTGATGAACTCAATAGACTTGAAAGACGCATCTCTGCAACAAGCGAAGAGGATATAGCAGCGCTTAGCTAAAACAATAAAGTACCCGTGCGCTATAATTTCTTATATAAGAATGAAGGAAAAACAATGCACGAACAAACACTGGCCGTCCATGCAGGCTACGAAAAAGATGTGCAGGGGACGATGGCGGTACCTATTTATATGAGTACAGCGTATGAGTTTAGAAACACTGAACATGCGGCAAATCTTTTTGCACTCAAAGAACTTGGCAATATCTACACAAGACTCATGAACCCCACAACAGATGTATTTGAAAAACGCTTTGCAGCACTTGAAGGTGGTGTGGCGGCTGTCGGTACGGCTTCAGGGATGGCGGCAATTTTTTATGCCATCGCCAATGTGGCTGAAGCGGGGGACAACATTATCGTAGCCAAACAGGTTTATGGTGGTACAACGACACTTACAGGGCATACCATCAAACGATTTGGCATAGAAACACGGTATTTTGATGTACGAAATCCTTCTGAGATTGAAGCATTGGTTGATGATAAAACAAAGATTATCCTTTTTGAAAGTATCACTAACCCGAGTGTAGATGTGGCAGATTTTGATGCCATCGTTGCCATTGCAAACAAACACAACATTTTGACTTGTGTGGATAACACGGTTGGCACACCGATTTTGTGCAAGCCTTTTGAGTATGGGGTGGATTTGAGCGTACATAGCGCGAGCAAATACACCACAGGGCAAGGTCTAGCCATCGGCGGTGTCATCGTAGAACGGCACAACTTGGTAGAAAAAATAAAGGACAATGCGCGCTATGCACATTTCAACGAACCAGATGCAAGTTACCACGGGCTTGTCTATTCTGATGTACCTTTACCCCTTTTTACACTCAGAGTAAGATTGGCACTACTGCGTGATTTGGGGGCAGCACCTAGTCCGTTTAACTCATGGCTTTATATTCAGGGGCTTGAGACTCTGCCGCTTCGTATGAAGCAGCACTCAAGCTCAGCACTTGCCATTGCCGAGTTTTTGGAAGCACATCCCAAGGTCAAAAAAGTCAATTACCCAGGACTTCCCTCAGACAGTAACTATGCACTCGGACAAAAGTACTTTAAAGGCGGACATTCTGGACTGCTTTCGTTTGAAGTAGCAGATGCTGTGGTAGCTCAGAAGATAGCCGACAGTACAGAAATCTTTTCCTTGGTCGTGAACATCGGAGACAGTAAATCCATCATCACGCATCCTGCAAGCACCACACACCAGCAGCTCTCCGCACAGGAACTCATCGAAGCGGGAGTGCCTGAAGGTTTGGTACGACTCAGTGTGGGGATTGAAGACACTCAAGACCTTATTGATGATTTGACAAAAGCTCTGGGGTAATGCGGTAGTGCTTTGCGCTACAAACCCTAAAGCCGAAATGAGGTAAAATACTTATATTAAACCCAAAAACAAAGTATTGTATGAAAATCGAAACCAACATAGCACATTTTAGCTCTCCTTTGTATCTTGAGAGTGGGCGTATCTTAGAGCCTTATGAGATTGCCTACGAAACTTACGGTGAGTTAAATGAAGACAAATCCAATGTTGTTTTGCTTTGTCATGCGCTAAGTGGCTCTCATCACGCCGCAGGTAGTTATGAGGATGAAAAAAAAGCAGGATGGTGGGATGGTCTGATTGGTGATGGAAAAGCAGTTGATACCACGCGTTATTTTGTGATTTGCACTAATGTGCTCGGTTCTTGTTTTGGCTCAACCGGTCCCATGAGTCCAAACCGCCCTAGCGAAGACCCCTATAGGCTCAAATTTCCCGTTGTGACCGTTAAAGATATGGTGCGTGCACAGATGCATCTGCTTTCTTCTTTGGGTATTTATCATGTGCGTGCTATTATCGGTGGTTCTATGGGTGGGATGCAGGCATTACAATTTGGTGTGGATTATCCAAATTTTGCTGATGATATTATCTCACTTGCGAGCACCTATGCGACAAGGCCTTGGACGATGGCATTTAATAAGGTCGCTATTGAAGCCATTCGCAGAGACCCGCGTTTCAAACATGGCAATTATGAAAAAGATGCTTTTAGAGAAGAGGGCTTGGACGGTTTGGCGATAGGACGCATCGCAGGACATATCTCGTATCTTTCACCTGAATCAATGGACAGTAAATTTGGACGCAATTATGTCAGTAATGATGGTCTTTTTGAACTCTTCGGACGGTATGAAGTAGAGCGCTATATGGAGTACAATACCAATAATTTCTCCCGTACTTTTGATCCGCTCTCTTATCTTTATATTGTTAAAGCGATTAATACTTTTAATTTAAGCAGAGGCTATGATTCATTGTATGAGGCGATATTACGCATCAAAGCGAAGGTGACCTTGATTAGTTTTAGCTCAGATTATCTCTTTTTCCCTTCTGAGATGGAGCATATTGCTAAGATGATGAAGCGCAATGCGCAAGCGTGTACCTATCTTGAAGTGCAAAGCGCTTATGGTCATGATGCTTTTTTGGTAGAATTGGATAAATTTAAAGAAAATATTAAAGAGGTACTCGTATGAAACACACAACATTTGAAGAAAAACTGACATACTCTAAAGTATTGCTTGAAAAGCTGATGAATCCTGAGATAACACTCGAAGAGTCTGTGAAGGTCTATGAAGAGGGGCTTAAAAACATCAAAGAAGCGCAAATGCTCATAGAAGAAGCCAAAACAAAAATCACCATCATTGAGCAGGCGAACCAAAATACACCTGAGGATACAGAATGGCAGAGCTGATTGTTACTGCATTGCAGTTGCCAACACTGGGGATGAACACAACACGGCTTGAGTTTTATCTCAAGCAGGCACAACAAAGAGGTGCGGATGTGATGCTTCTTGCTGAGTATGTGCTCAATCATTTTTTCAAAGAATTTGCTACGATGTCCTCTGCTATGGTTAAAGAGCAAACCCGAAAACACACTGAACTCCTTAGGTCACTTGCGCAAAAATACAATATCATCTTCATAGCACCGATTGTTGTGAGTAAAAAAGACGGGTATCACAAAATGATTGCCAAGATAAGCCCTCAAAATACACGCTATTATGAGCAACAGATATTGCTTCCCTATGCACACTGGAATGAAAAAAAGTTTTTTGCTAACCCCGTGAAGTCTCTCCAAACTCCTATGATGTTTAACATTAAAGGGTTTAAGGTGATGGTTATGGCAGGGTTTGAATTGCATTTTGATTATTTTTGGCAAAAGGTGACAGAAAAAAAGGTCGATTTGGTACTCCTTCCTACTGCTTCAACTTTTGACTCACATAACCGCTGGAGAGAGATCATCAAAACCAAAGCCTTTTTGCATGGCTGTTTTGTACTTAGAGCAAACCGTTTGGGTGAATACAGTGACGCTGAGGTGAAATGGAAGTTTTATGGTGACACGATGCTTGTATCGCCTGAGGGTGAAGTTGAGATGATGCTTGAAGATAAAGAATCCATGCTGGTGGAAGTCATAGACAAAAGAGAAGTACTCGAGCACCGTAAGGCATGGGGATTTGAGAAAGAATTATACTTAAGAGGTGAATGATTTGACACAAGAAGCATACTTCAACAGACAAATACAGTTATGGGGGGAAGACACTCAAAAAGAACTGCAGAAAAAAAAGATAGTGATTGTCGGTGCAGGTGGGTTGGGTTCAACTTTGGCGATGGCGTTAGGGACTTCAGGTATCGGTGAGATACATTTGGTCGATTTTGATACCGTCTCTGCTCACAATATCCACAGGCAAATTGCGTTTACGCTGCAAGATGAAGGTAAAAATAAAGCCAAAACGGTTGTCGCTTTGATTGAATCTAAAAATCCTTTTGCTAAAACGCAGGCATTTGATATGCGTTTTGATGCCTTTATGGAGTTGGACAATCAGTATGATTTGATACTCGATGCCACAGACAATTTAGCCACAAGATCCCAGATAGACAAGTATGCCAAACAAAACAATACGCCTTGGATTTATGCCAGCGTGGAAGAGTTTAATGGTCAAGTGTGTTTTTTTGATGAAGCGAACTTTGAAGTGTTCAACATCTCAGACCATAAACCAGGCGGTATTACTGCGCCGATTGTGATGCATATCGGCTCGCTTCAGGCTAATCTCGCATTGCGTTATCTCGCAGGGCTTTCTGTTCTTAAAGATAAGTTGTACTATCTTTATTTTAATGACGAAGGTGAGCTGATAACGCAAAAATTTGGTATGCCAAAAGCTTAGTACAAAAGTGTTACAATAATTAAAAAAGGAGAGTGTATATGAAAGTTAAATTATTATTAGTGGGTTTATGGGTGTTAATGTTAGCAGGATGTACCCAAGAGACTCAGAATTCATTGAGCCGTTCACTTCAAAACTGGACAGGAACAAGCGGTGTACTTGATGTGTATGCAGGAAATACATTAGTGCATAAGTTTATCAAGATAGATAAGCTCTCTACAGCATACGGAAGTAAAGATGGAGAGATAAGACCCTATCGTTATGGCTATGGCATTGATGATATCAATATGAATGGCAAGGTTGACTCAGGTGAAAAGAAGGTTTATTTTGAGTTTTCAAACTATTCAACTTCTTATATATTTTATGAAAGAAATTAGGAAATAACCATGATGCAATTCATCAAGACGCACGAAGCACCTCAGGCACTAGGTCCTTATTCGCAAGCAGTAAGCGTAAACGGCCTTATCTATACATCAGGGCAAATCGGCTTTACAGCAGATGGCGTTATGGTTGCTGATGATATTGAAAGCCAAATCCATCAAGTGATGAAAAATCTATCGGCCGTTCTTGCTGGGGCTAAAGCGCAGCTAAGCGATGTAATTAAAACAACGATTTTTTTGGCAGATATGAATGATTTTGACAAAGTCAATACCGTTTATGCACAGTATTTTGGTGAACATAAACCAGTACGAAGCACGGTGGCTGTCAAAACATTACCTAAAAATGCTTTGGTGGAAATAGAGTGTATCGCAGTAGATGCTATAGTACGCTAATACGATTTGAAGCCCACAGATTGTAAAAGTGATATAAATCTGCTTAGTTTAAAAAAAGATTAAAACAACTTTAGGTATAATCACAAACTTTTTTAAAAACAATAGACATAAAGGGTTTGCAATGTACGCAATCATTAAAGCAAGTGGTCAACAATTTAAGGTAAAAGAGGGTGATATTGTCTGTTTTGACAATATGAATCTTGAGCCAAAATCAGCAGTAGAATTCAAAGAAGTTCTAGCGTTGGATAACAATGGTACCGTTACTATTGGTACACCTTTTGTAGAAGGTGCCGTAGTTGAAGGTGAAGTCATCAATGAAGGTAGAGATAAAAAAGTGATCATCTACAAAAAATTGAGAAGAAAAGATTCAAAACTTAAAAGAGGTTTCAGAAGAGACTTCACAAGAGTTAGAATTACAAAGATAGCATAAGCTGTATTTCTTATGCATTTGCATAAGTCTTTAGTGAGATGAATTGAAAGATTGGCTTTGCTAATCTTCAAGAAGAATTTTTAATAAACAAAAGGAGTATAGAATGGCACACAAGAAAGGACAGGGTTCTACCCAGAATAACCGTGATTCAGCTGGTCGTCGTTTAGGCGTTAAAAAATATGGTGGTGAGACAGTTATTCCTGGCAACATCATCATAAGACAAAGAGGAACAAAAGTACACCCTGGTAATGGTGTCGGTATGGGCAAAGACCATACTCTGTTTGCACTCATTGAAGGTGTGGTAAAGTTTGATAATAAATCTGCTACACAGAAAAAAGTTTCAGTAGTACCTGCATAATATTTTTTAGCCTCTCATCGTCCGATTTGTTTCGGACACGATGCTTTATAGACTTCTTATCTCTCTTCAACAACTAAAAGATGTTTGCATCTGTTTCGCCCCAAAAACCAACCGTCATAATAATCTTGGTCTTTATTGAAAAGTGTATGGGATTTTTGATACTCACCTTTGGCTGTCATACATCCGTCTTTGATTCCTTTTTTAAAGCTCGGCGAGAAGTTTTTACCAAAATAAATGCCACTCTCATAAAATCCTCCTTGGCTTGGTGATAGTTTTTTTGGGGTACATGCGGTGACAAAAAGAAGAGAAGTTAAGAAGAAAAAAAGTAGAGCGTAAAGGTTTTTTAGCATAGTGCTACTCCTGTTTCAAGTGAAGAATTATAGCGATTATTTGACTAATTTAGATATAATTCCCCATTCGTATATTTTGGCTTAAGCAAAAGATGTTTGGGCTATGGAAATTAAAGGTTATTCATGTTTATAGACAGTGTTGAGCTAATCGTAAGCTCAGGTAAAGGCGGTCCTGGATCGATTTCATTTTGGACAGAAAAATTTGTTACCCAAGGTGGGCCAGACGGTGGTGATGGGGGCAGGGGTGGATCTGTATTTTTTAAAGTAGACAATAACACCGATACGCTCTCAAGTTTCCGTGGTCGAAATCAAATCAAAGCTGAAAACGGTCGTCCAGGTGAAGGACGCAAGTGTTACGGGCGCAAAGGTCAAGATGTTATCATCACCGTGCCTCCAGGTACAACGGTCGTAGATACCCAGACAGGAGAAGAACTTTTTGATCTTCTTGAGGATGGCGAGGAAGTATTGTTCATCGAGGGTGGAAAAGGCGGTTTGGGAAATATGCATTTTAGAAGCTCAAGTAACCAAAAACCTACTTATGCGCAACCAGGTCTTCCTGGAATCACAAAAAAGATTAGACTTGAGATGAAACTCATTGCTGATGTAGGGTTGGTGGGGTATCCTAATGTTGGAAAATCGACACTCATTTCTACGCTCTCCAATGCAAGACCTGAAATTGCCAATTATGAATTCACAACACTGACACCGAAGCTTGGTGTGGTGCATATGGGTGACTATGATTCCTATATGATGGCAGATATTCCAGGTATCATCGAAGGCGCAAGTGACGGTAAGGGTTTGGGTTTGGAGTTTCTAAAACATATTGAACGGACAAAAACCTTATTGTTGATGGTAGATGCTGCCAATTATAGAGAGATGAAATATCAATATGAAACGCTTATGGTCGAACTGCAGCGTTATTCTCAAACGCTCGCAACACGCAAACATGCTATTGCTATCACCAAAATTGATTCGCTTTCCGTAGAAGAAGTAAACGCTCTCGTTGAGGTATTTTTGAGCGATATAGGGCTTGAAGCCAATAATACGCTGCAAAAATACAAGGCAAATTCAGCTTATATGAGCTATGGTTTTAAGACAGATTTTGGAGTAGAATTGCCTCAGGATGAAGCATTTTTTGTACTGCCAATCTCCTCTGTAGCACACTTAAATACAGAAGCTTTGCGTTATGCAATGGGTGATTTTATCAGTCATGTTAAAGAAGAAAATGAAGCTAAATAGGTAGGATAGATGAAAAGGATTGTGATTAAAGTAGGCTCTCATGTTTTAACGCAAAATGCCTCTATTGCAAAAACGCGAATGTTGGCACTGGTTGAGCTGATATCGGAGCTTAAAAAGAGTCAGTATGAAGTGATTTTGGTTAGTTCTGGTGCGGTATCTGCAGGTTATACGCAGTTGCCACTAGATAGAAGTGTCATCGCAAACAAACAAGCATTGGCAGCCATCGGTCAGCCTTATTTGCTTAAAATGTATCAAGAAAAATTCTTTACATTTGGACTGTTGTGTTCACAGGTGCTTTTGAGTGCAGATGTGTTTGATTCGAGAAAACAAACAGAGCATGCCAAAAACGCTATTGACACCCTTTTGTCCAATCATGTAGTGCCGATTATCAACGAAAATGACACGGTCAGCATAGAAGAGTTAGTCTTTGGAGACAACGATAGACTCTCTGCCCATGTGGCGCACTATTTTGATGCAGAGCTATTGGTGATACTTTCAGACATTGATGCATTTTATGATAAAGACCCCAACAAGTATGATGACGCCAAACGAAGAGCCATCGTCAGGGTATTGTCAGAAGAAGAGTTGTGCGCAGACCATACGCCCAATAACGAATTTGCAACAGGGGGCATCGTAACCAAGCTTCAAGCAGCAGATTTTTTGATGAAGAAGAATAGGGCAATGTTTTTGGCAAGCGGGTTTGAGCTGGGTGATATAAAATCATTTTTACTCAAAAATGAGCATGTGGGCGGCACTCTTTTTCAAGTTTAGGGCAACAAAATACAGATGAAAGAAGCCAGCATGAAGTATAAAATCGTTTATATGGGCACACCTCAGTATGCTAAAGAGATTTTACAGACACTCATCGATGCAGAAGATATGGAAGTCTCTTTGGTATTGACACAGCCAGACCGTCCTGTGGGGCGCAAAAAGGCGCTAACCCCACCGCCTGTTAAAAATTTGGCACTAGAGCATGGTATCAGTATTCTTCAACCTAATCGCCTTAGCGATGAAGGTATTTTAGAAACTATAAAGATGCATGAGCCAGATTTTATTGTGGTGGCTGCCTTTGGACAGATTTTGCCCTTGGCTATTTTAGAGATTGCACCATGCATTAACTTGCATGCTTCTCTTTTGCCTCTTTATCGTGGAGCCTCACCCGTGCAGCAAGCATTACTCAATGGTGACAGAAAAACAGGTGTGACCTCCATGCTGATGGAAGAAGGACTCGATACGGGGCCGATGCTTAAAAAAATAGATTTTGAGATACCTTTGGCTATGAGGTTGGGTGATTTGATGGCACAGCTCACATCTGATGCGTGCAAACTCACTTTAAGTACGCTAAGGCAGTACCATGCCCTAAAACCTGAAGTGCAGGATGAACAGCAAGCAACACTCTGCAGGAAGATTAAAAAAAGTGATGGTGAAGTGAATTTTAGTGATGCCAAAGAAATGTACAATAAATATCGTGCATTTGAAGGCTGGCCAGGTATTTTTACTGCTGAGGGTACAAAACTTGATGGGATTATGCTGGCTGATGTGGACTCATATCATCGTGCGTATGAGATACTTTCCATCAAAAATGAGAGCGTAATAGTGGGATGTTACACGGGAGCACTGGAGATTAAAACACTACAGCCTGTGTCAAAAAAACCCATGTCTGCCAAAGCATACTGCGTGGGGAGGGGATTAAAAATTGGAGATTTACTCGTTTGAAACCCTTGCGTCAACACAAACATATCTGTGTGAACAGATAGAGAGTCACACACTTGCACCTCCCATAGCCATCATTGCAGCCAATCAATATGCAGGCATAGGAAGCAGAGATAACAAATGGTCTGGTGAAAATGGAAACTTTTTTGCTTCACTGGCACTAGAAGAAAAGATGCTCCCTTCTGATTTACCTCTTGCCTCCGCCTCCATCTATTTTTCCTTTATCATGAAGCAGACCTTGGTTGAAATGGGTGAGAAAATATGGCTTAAATGGCCCAATGATTTTTATCTGGATGACAAAAAAGTGGGTGGAACCATAACTCAAAAAGTAAATAATATTTTAGTGTGTGGCATTGGAATTAATCTAAAAAAAAGAGAAGATGGCTACAGTGCCCTAGAGACCACATTTTCACCCAAAGTACTCCTTGAAAAATACCTTTTTAGGCTTGAAAAGTTTCCAACTTGGAAGCATATATTTAGTCAGTATGAGATAGAATTTGAGCTTAGTAAAAAGTTTTCAGCTCATATTAAAGGGTATCAAGAGAGTCTTGAGGATGCACGGTTGTGCAAAGATGGTTCGTTAATCATTGGAGGTAAAAAGGTGTTTAGTTTACGATGAGTGAAGTCATTAGTATAGCCAACCAAAAGGGTGGCGTAGGAAAAACAACAACAGCAGTAAACTTGGCAGCCTCTTTGGCGGAAAAGGGTAAAAAAGTCCTTCTTTTGGACATTGACCCCCAGTCGAATGCAACAACGAGTTTAGGTTTTAGTCGAAGTGATTATGAGTATAATATTTATCATGTACTTATCGGCAGTAAACAACTCTCAGAGATTATCCTCAAGACAGACATACCAAATCTTAAGCTAGCCCCTTCCAATATTGGCTTAGTGGGCATAGAAAAAGAGTTCTATAGTCCTACTAGGAAAAACAGAGAGCTGATACTCAAAGAAAAACTGAAAGAGGTTGCTTCAGATTTTGATTTTATTATCATTGATTCGCCTCCAGCTTTAGGCCCCATTACGATTAATGCTTTAAGTGCTTCGGACTCTGTCATTATCCCCATCCAGTGTGAGTTTTTTGCATTAGAAGGTTTGGCTCAACTACTCAATACGGTTAGCCTACTAAAAAAAACCATCAATCCAAAGCTAAAAATAAAAGGCTTTTTACCAACAATGTATTCAGCACAAAATAATCTTTCTAAGCAGGTATTGGCAGACTTAAGTCATCATTTCAAAGATAAGCTTTTTCATGTGAAAAAAAACCAAGAGTGTATTGTGGTGCCTCGTAATGTTAAGATTGCAGAGAGTCCAAGTTTTGGTAAGCCTGTAACACTGTATGCTACAGATTCTAAAGGATCTGTAGCATACAGGGATTTGGCTACCGTGATTGTGAGAGGCTAAAAGATGGCACTAGGCAGAGGTTTGGGAGAGATTCTTTCTGAGGTAGAAGAAGCATACGAAAAAGATTTGAATAACATCAATAGTTTTGAGCTTGAAGCCCAAGGTGCAAGAGTGGCAGAGCTTAATGTTTCTGAGATTTCGCCCAATCCATTTCAGCCGCGAAAGCATTTTGATGAAGATGCACTTAAGGAGTTAAGTCAGTCCATTGTAGAGCATGGGCTTTTGCAGCCTATTGTTGTCATAGAAAAAGAAGATGGGTATCTTTTAATAGCTGGAGAGCGAAGGCTTAGGGCACATAAACTCGCAGGCTTAAGCCAGATTAAAGCCATCATTGTTGATGTGGAGATAGATGAAGTAAGGTTGCGCGAACTCGCACTCATTGAAAATATCCAAAGAGAAAACCTCAACGCCATAGAACTTGCCAACTCATACGCCGAATTGATTGAAGTGCATGATATTACCCATGACGAACTTTCGTCTATAGTGCATAAAAGTCGTTCACAAATCACTAACACCATGCGCCTTTTGACTTTGACACCTTTTGCGCAAGAACAACTGATTGAGGGTAAGATTTCTCAGGGTCATGCAAAAATTTTGGTAGGATTAGATCAGGAAAAACAAAAAGTAATTATCGATAGCATTGTCGGACAAAAACTTAGCGTGCGTGAGACAGAGGAGATGGTTAAAAGATATAAAAGTCCAAGCATTTCTGATGTAGCAAAAGCAACGATGCCTAACTTGCTAGAAAAATATGCCGAAACACTTAAAGAGACTTTGCCTTTTAGCTATAGACTCAAGCCAAAAAGCATAGAAATCAAGTTTGAAAGTGAAAAAGAAATTGATACATTTTTGGCATATTTTACCGCAAAGAAGCATTAAATCGACACATCCTTTTTTCGTATTTTCCTTCTTTCTTTTAGGTAATATCTACATTTTTTAATCATACCCTCATAACAAAGATGATAAAATATTGCCAAATTACACGAGGAGTTTTAATGCTTGACATACATTTACCATTGATGTTGTTCGTTTTGGCTTTGTTCTTGGCTCTAGTTTTTCTTTTAAATGTGATGTTATTTCAACCTTTGGTTCAGTATATGGATCAAAGAGATGATTCGATAGCAAAAGATTTAGAAGCGACAAAAGGCTTAAGTGGCAATAGTGGCGAACTCAATGCAAAGGCAGATGAAATTATTAGCAGTGCTAAAAATGAAGCTGCAGCAATCAGACAAAAAGCTATGGATGACCAAAAGACAGTGGCTATGGCTAAAATTGAAGCCAAGCAAAAAGAATTGGAAACAGAATATGGCGCATTTTTGGACAGGTTGCGTTCAGATAAAGAGAATCTTAGAAATGCACTTCTTTCCCAAATGCCTCTTTTTAAAGAGAGCCTTAAAGCTAAATTTAGCCAATTTTAGGAAAGGATTGATATGAAAAAAACCGTAGTATTTGTTTTATTGGTGTTGCCGGCCTTACTTTTGGCAAGTGGTGCTGATGCAGAGTCAAGCCGTTATTTTACGCAAACAGGCAGAGAGACAGATTTTTTGCCAAGAGTAGTGAACTTTACGATTTTCGCAGCCTTGCTTTATTATTTGGTTGCAAATCCTGTAAAAAGTTTCTTTAAGGGTCGAACTCAGGGGATTGCAATGAAGTTAAGTGAGATTGAAAACAAACTTCAAGCAGCAAAAGAAGAGCAAAAAGAGGCACAAAATCGTTTAGAAAAAAACGAAGAGAAAGCAAGAAAAATCATAGCTGATGCAAAAGCAGAAGCAATTCTTCTAGTAGATAAAATAGCACAAGCCAATGCAAATGATTTGGCTCTACTTCAGAAGCAATTTCAAGAAAAAATTGCACAGGAAGAGAGAAGGCTTGCAAGGGAAATGATAGACAAGGTCTTAAGTGAAAATATCAGTAATGACGACATCATGATTGATGGGACTAAAGTAGTTGAAATCATTTCAAAAAAGGTGGCGTAATGGAAGAATTGATTGCAAAAAGATACGCACAGGCACTGACTTCGGCCTTAGCAAATACTGTAGATACTTTAGAATTTCTTAATGTGCTCGCTGAAGTCTTGATACAGCCCGAAGTGAAAACCGTACTCATGTCTCCTATTGTCTCGGGCGAGAAAAAAACAGAGATGGTTTTAAGCGCATTGGGTAAAAATGCAGAAGGAACACTGATTAATTTTATAAAGATTTTGGGCGAAAATGATAGACTTTATTTGATACCTACTATCGTGAAAGTATTAAATGCAGAGCAGCAACGCATTGCCAATCACTATGATGGCATTGTAAAAACTGCATCAGCATTGAGTGAGACTTCGATGAGCACACTCGAAGAGACGCTAACAAAATATACAGGCGCAACAATCAAGCTAAAACAAGAACTTTCAAGCCTTAATGAGTTGTCTGTTTTGGTTGATGACTTAGGCATAGAGGTGAACTTTTCAAAACAGAGAGTTAAAGAACAGTTGATTGATTTCATTAAGAAATCTTTATAGTTATCTAAATCAGAAAGGAGAAGTAGTGGCAGTAAAATTGCAAGCAGATGAGATAAGTTCAATCATCAAAGAGAGAATTGAGAATTTTGAAATTGATGTAGACATCAATGAAATAGGAAAAGTAGTAGGTATTGCTGATGGCGTTTCAACTATCTATGGTCTTAAAAATGTTATGGCAGGTGAAGTTGTAGTATTTGAAAATACTGCAAGAGGTCTTGTTTTAAACTTAGAAGAAGCCAATGTTGGTGTTGTTGTTTTGGGTTCAAGCGCTGGGATTAGAGAGGGTATGACGGTTAAAAGAGCTGGCGAACTTCTTAAGGTGCCAGTTGGCGATGCGATGATGGGTAGAGTGGTTAACGCATTGGGTGAGCCTATTGACGGCAAAGGTGCAGTCGCAGCAGCAGAACATAGATTTGTTGAGGAAAAAGCACCAGGCATCATGGCAAGAAAATCTGTTCATGAGCCACTACAAACTGGTATCAAAGCGATTGATGCGCTTGTGCCAGTTGGTAGAGGTCAAAGAGAGCTTATTATTGGCGATAGACAAACAGGTAAAACAACTTTAGCGATTGATACGATCATCAATCAAAAAGGGCAAGATGTTGTATGTATCTATGTTGCGATTGGTCAAAAACAATCTACCGTAGCCGCTACCGTAAAAAAACTTGAAGAACATGGTGCAATGGACTACACTATCGTGGTAAATGCAGGTGCATCTGATTCTGCTGCTTTACAATTCTTGGCACCATACACTGGTGTGACTATGGCAGAATATTTTAGAGATAACGCCAGACACGCTGTTATTTTCTATGATGACCTTTCAAAACATGCCGTTGCATACAGAGAGATGTCGCTCATCCTCAGAAGACCTCCAGGTAGAGAAGCATACCCAGGTGATGTTTTTTACCTACATTCACGATTGCTAGAAAGAGCAGCAAAACTTTCAGATGAGTTAGGCGCAGGTTCAATCACTGCATTTCCAATCATTGAAACACAAGCAGGGGATGTTGCGGCCTATATTCCAACCAATGTTATCTCCATCACAGATGGTCAGATTTTCTTGGAAACAGACCTTTTCAACTCAGGTATCAGACCAGCAATCAATGTGGGACTTTCTGTTTCTCGTGTTGGTGGGGCTGCACAGATTAAGGCGACTAAACAAGTATCTGGAACTTTGAGACTAGATCTGGCTTCATTTAGAGAACTTCAAGCATTTGCACAATTTGCATCAGATTTGGATGACTATACAAGAGGACAACTTGAGCGTGGACAAAGAATGGTAGAGGTACTTAAGCAAGGACCTTACGCTCCAGTGGCCATTGAAAAACAAGTCACAATCATTTTTGCAGGGGCAAATGGCTTTTTGGATGATATAGCAGTGGCTTCAGTAACAAAATTTGAAGCTGAGCTTATACCATTTATAGAAGCAAAATATCCAAATATTTTAAATGCTATTAGAAATGAGAAAAAAATCTCTGATGAAACAGATGGAGAATTACGAAAAGCTATAGAAGACTTTAAAGCTTCATTTGCTGGATAAGAAAGGCTAATTATGGCTAATTTAAAAGAGATAAAGCGCAAAATTGGAAGTGTAAAGAATACACAAAAAACTACCAAAGCGATGAAACTTGTCTCTTCTGCAAAATTGAAAAGAACAGAAGAGCTTGCGAAGCGATCTAAAATTTATGCTGCAAAATTGACCGAACTCTTAAGTGAAATCGCTCAAAAAATGCATCAAAATAATGTGGGTGGTTTAGATACAATTTATTTTAGAGAAGTGCTTAACCCTAAAGTGGTGGATATTATATTTATCACAGCAGATAAAGGTCTGTGTGGTGGTTTTAATGCACAGACTATCAAAAGAGTGAACCAGTTGATTGCAAGATACAAAGCAGAAAATGTTACTGTGCGTCTAAGGGCAGTAGGAAGAAAAGGTATTGATTATTATAGATTTAATACTATCGAGCTAAGCGATCAGGTTGTGGGTCTTTCTGCAGCACCCGATTTTGAACAAGCTGCTGCATTTATTTCAGAGATTGCGTCATCGTATGCAAAAGGTGAAACCGATAAGATTGTATTGGTGCACAATGGGTATGTTAGTATGATTACACAAGAGATTAGAGAAGATCAGATTTTACCTATTGACCCTTCAAAACTTTCTCTTGATACCGTTTCGACATCGGAACTTGAAGTTGAGCCAGACGATGATGACACGCTCCTTGAGGCATTAGTAAAACGCTATGTGGAGTATACGATGTATTATTCATTGATTGATTCACTTGCGGCGGAACATTCTGCCCGTATGCAGGCTATGGATGCTGCGTCAACCAATGCAAAAGAGATGGTTAAAGAGCTTACAGTGAAGTATAACAAAGCAAGACAAGAATCTATCACGACTGAACTCATTGAGATTATTAGTGGTATGGAGTCTATGAAGTAGAAAATGCGATTGAGCGATGATTGCTCTGCCAAAACATAACAAAAAGACTTTGTTCTTTTTGTTATACAAATAAATGATAGGAGAAATGATGATAGGTAAAATAGTACAAGTCTTAGGACCCGTTCTGGATGTGGATTTTACAGACTACTTGCCAGAGATTAATGAAGCATTAGAGACAACATTCATGGTCGATGGCAAAGAGCAAAAATTGGTTTTAGAAGTGGCTGCACAACTTGGTGACAACAGAGTAAGAACCATTGCTATGGACATGAGTGAAGGCGTTGTAAGAGGTCAAGAAGTAAGAGCTACAGGTTCTTCTATCAAAGTGCCTGTTGGTGAAGCAGTTCTTGGGCGAATTTTCAATGTGATTGGTGAAGCGATTGATGATGCGGGTGATGTCAATGCAAAAGAGTATTGGTCAATCCATAGAGACCCACCTCCATTTGAAGAGCAAAGTACAAAAACAGAAGTGTTTGAGACGGGTATCAAAGTTGTTGACCTTCTTGCTCCTTATTCAAAAGGTGGTAAAGTAGGACTCTTTGGTGGTGCTGGTGTTGGTAAAACGGTTATCATTATGGAGCTTATTAACAATGTTGCGATGAAACATAGCGGTTATTCTGTCTTTGCAGGTGTTGGTGAAAGAACGCGTGAAGGAAACGACCTTTATCATGAGATGAAAGAATCCAATGTGCTTGATAAAGTTGCACTGTGCTATGGTCAAATGTCTGAGCCTCCAGGAGCAAGAAATAGAATCGCACTCACTGGTCTTACAATGGCTGAATACTTCCGTGATGAAATGGGTCTTGATGTCTTGATGTTTATCGACAATATCTTTAGATTTGCACAATCAGGTTCTGAAATGTCTGCATTGCTTGGTCGTATCCCTTCAGCGGTTGGTTATCAGCCGACACTTGCAAGAGAGATGGGCGCACTTCAAGAGAGAATCACATCGACAACCAAAGGCTCTATCACTTCTGTTCAGGCTGTCTATGTGCCTGCGGATGATATTACGGATCCAGCTCCTGCAGCTGTATTTGCACACTTGGATGCTACAACGGTTCTCAATAGATCAATAGCGGAAAAAGGTATCTATCCTGCGGTTGACCCATTGGCGTCTACCTCAAGAATGCTTGATCCACAAATCATCGGCGAAGATCACTATAACTTAGCTCGTGGTATTCAAAAAATTCTTCAAAAATACAAAGATTTGCAAGATATTATCGCGATTCTTGGTATGGATGAGCTTTCTGAAGATGATAAACTTGTAGTACAAAGAGCAAGAAAAATCGAGAAGTATCTTTCTCAACCATTCCATGTTGCAGAAGTATTTACAGGTTCACCAGGTGTTTATGTGACACTCGAAGATACAATCGCTGGATTTAAAGGTCTGCTTGATGGTAAATATGATGATATGAATGAAGCTGCTTTCTACATGGTTGGAAATATAGCCGAAGCAATCGCAAAAAATGATAAGATTAATGCAAAATAAACAAGCCTTTAAAGGATGAATATGGAACTGATGAAGCTAGAAATCGTCACACCAACTGGTGTGATTTTTGACGCCGAAGTAAGACAAGTTACACTACCAGGATCTGAGGGTGAATTTGGTGTATTGCCAAAACATGCGACTTTGGTATCGTTGCTTGATACGGGTGTCATCGTAATCAGTAAAACAGACGGTAGTGAATTGGCTGTAGCAATTAACGCTGGTTATGTGAAAGTGGATGAAGAAAAAACAACCTGTATCGTTGATGGTGCAGTTTCGCTTTCGGGTGAGGATGGTGACATTGCAAAAGCACTTGAGGAAGCAAAAAAACTCATCAAAAGCACAGAGGCTTCATCTTCTGCTATCGCAGCAGCGGTAAGCAAAGTTGAGCAAATCGGGAAGAGTTACTAAAAGTGGACTCTCTTCTATCTTATCTGTTTGAAAGTAGTGCAATTACAATTTTTGTATTGCTGTTGCTTTCAGGTTATTTTATCATGACCTTTTGGATATTTTTTGATAGATACCATATTTTGACTTCACGCATCAGCATTGAATCACTGTCACTTAAAGCACTTTATACAGGTCAGTCAAAATCAGTGGCTAGAAATTCACTTATTTTCACTTATTTGTCAAGGGTAGCAAAACCCAATAAGGCCATACTTGACGCAGCATCTTCTGATGCAATTCGCGTATCAACCAAAGGGTTAACGATGTTATCTATTGTGGCATCAACTTCACCGTTTATTGGTCTTTTTGGGACTGTTATTGGGATTTTGGAGACATTTACAAAGCTTGGTACACAGTCTAGCGCATCTTTAAGTGTTGTTGCACCTGCCATATCTGAAGCTTTGGTAGCAACCGCTGTGGGTATATCTGTAGCAACTTTTGCCTACACATTTAACCTCATACTCAAGCGTAAAGCGTATGAGCTTTCTTCTTTGCTGACTTCACAATCTGAGGTGATTTTGTCACAAGTAGTTGAGGGTTAGATGTTTGGTTGGGACGAAGAACCAGACTTAAATATCACACCTTTGGTGGATGTGATGTTGGTACTCATGGCAATACTCATGGTGACCGCGCCAACTGTTACTTTTCAAGAAGAACTTACCTTGCCAGATGGCTCCAAAAGTACTCAGGTGTCCAACATGAAGACTTTAACCATTCGTATGGATAAAAATAAAACAATCTATCTCAATAAAGATACTTACAATTTAGACACTTTTCGAGATGATTTTCCTAGGCAGTCGAGCAAATATGACAAGAATTCTGAAGTGTATATCCGTGCAGATGAAAACTTAGAGTATAAAAATGTCATGGGTCTGCTCAAGAGTGTCAAGGACGCAGGCTTCAAAAAGGTATCTCTTATAACACAATGAGATACAGGTCTTCTACACTTATTTCTGGAGCATTGGCTTTTGGTATTTATATAACTATCATATTTGTGTTACTTTTTTATTTTAATATACGCAATACACAAAAATCTGTACATTTTGTTAAAAAAAATGAACAGCGCATCTCCGTAGCCATCAGTACTCCCAGTGCTGCGCCACAAAAAAAGACACAGAAAGCAGTTCAGGCAAAAAAACAGAAAAAAAAAGCTGAAAAACCAAAACCAAAACCTGTTGAAAAACCAAAACCCATTGAGAAACCCATTGAAAAGCCTAAAGCCGTTGAAAAACAAAAGCCTGTTGAAAAACCAATAGAAAAACCAAAACCTGTTAAAAAGAAAGAAATCAAAAAAGAAATCAAAAAAGA
>DYTF01000015.1:20987-28656 GCA_020726105.1 Sulfurovum sp.
AAAGAAATCAAAAAAGAAATCAAAAAAGACAAAGATCTTAATGTCACAAAACCTAAAAAAACTATAAAGGCAAAAGATCTGTTTGCTAGTGTTACTTCACATAAAAAAGCAGAAGTGTCAAAACCTATGCTTAAGGCAAATAATTCAACACAAAAACCAAAAAAAAATAATCTCATAAAGGTATCAGATAAGCCAAGTGCAAGTGATATAGTCTCCGATTCGCTTAAAAATGAAAAAAACAGCGACAGTGGCATAGAAAATGCCTATCTTGCTAGGATAGAAGAGAAACTTAAGGGTTGGCCTGCACAAAGCGAATATGCGGGTGAGACGGCTAAAGTTTCAATCATTGTGGATCCGAGTGGTCATTTTGAATTTAAGATTATCACAGCATCTGGCAACCATGAGTTTAATGAAGGACTTCGGGCATATCTTGAACAGTTACAGCGAATCGGGTTTGGAAGACATAAAGGTGATAGGGCGTATGACCTTGATGTTGATTTCGTTGCAAAGGAGTAGCGAGTGATAGTAGGTGTCAGGTGTTGAGTATTTTTGCTATATCGCTGTATTTTAAAACAAATTAATATGTATTTTAACACGACGCTGATACAATACAGCATTTAAAACCATGAATGAGGAATCAGTATGCCAAATATCTTTAAAATGTTGTTAGTATTGAGTCTTCTTGTGCCAAGACTTTTTGCAGCAGACGCAAAGTTAAAAATAGAAAAAGATGTTGATCAGCGTGTTCGTATCGCTTTAGTGGATGGATCAGCAAGCCAAAGCTCTAAAGTTTTTGATATTTTTTATTCAGATCTCAAAATAAGCGGGCATTTTTTAGCAGATACTGCCCATCATAAAGGTGATATTGCTTCAAACTTTATCAATCCTGCACTCAAAAGCCAAGAATATATTCTCCTCTATAGTCTTAACCAGCAATCAGGTACTCAACTTAAAGTCCGTCTTCTTAAAGGCTCAGACGGTTCGCAGCTTTTTGAAAAAAGTTATGCTATCCCGACAGCAGACAAAATGCCGTTTTTGATACACAAAGCAGTTTCAGACATTAATGATGTTTTGCAATATCCAGATATATCTTGGTTGACACGCTATGTTGTTTATGCGGTCTATGCGACCCCAGGAAAAAGTGAAATTCGCTTGGCTGATTATACTTTTAATTATAAAAAAACCATTATTAGGGGAGGTCTCAATCTTTTTCCTAAATGGGCAGATAAGGAGCAACGGGCTCTCTACTATACTTCCTATAAAGGTGTTTTGCCTACACTCTATAAATTGGACATTCATACTGGCGCAAAACAAAGCATTGTGAGTTCAGATGGCATGTTGGTCTGTTCGGATGTAAATAATAATGGAACAAAATTACTCTTAACCATGGCACCTGATGGGCAGGCAGATATTTTTGAATACGACCTTTCTTCTGGATCAAAAAAAAGAGTAACTGATTTTCAAGGCATAGATGTCAACGGCAAATATGTTGATAATGAGGGAAGTATGGTCTTTGTCTCCAATAGATTGGGGTATGCAAATGTATTTAAAAAATCTATACATTCTTCTTCTACCTCGCAAGTCGTTCATCATGGACGAAACAATAATGCTTGTGATGCGCACGGCAATAAAATTGTCTATTCGAGCAGAGAGAGCAATAACGCTTCTGGTGGCAATGCATTTAATCTCTATCTTGCTTCGTCTGGTGGCTTAGATACAAGACCTCTTACTACAACAGGAACAAACCAATTCCCTCGCTTTTCTTATGATGGAGCGATTATACTTTATCTCAAACAAAGTGGTCGTGGTTCATCGATAGGATACATCAATTTAGCCTCTCAGCAAAGTTTGCTTTTTCCGTTTAACGACAGAAAAATACAATCAATTGATTGGTAATTTAATTTAAAGGATAACACATGACACAAAAATTACTCATAGCAGCAGCGGTACTTTCACTTTTATTGAGTGGCTGTGCACAAAATGCACCAGAAGTTGAAGGTAGTGGAAGCAATATAACAGACGGGTCAGACATTGGTGGTGATACTGTAAGTATTGATGAAAGTGGTGGTGCTAATGGTGGTTCTTCTGGAAATTACAACAGCAGTAGTGATGGTTTTAGAAGTGTATATTTTGGATTTGGTGACTATGGAATCTCGTCTGATATGCAAAGCAATATGAGTACCAATGTAAGAGTAGGGTCTTCAGCATCAGCTAAAATCAAAATAGAGGGCAATTGTGATGAATTTGGTACAGATGAATACAATTATGCACTAGGACTTAAACGAGCTAAAGTTGTAAAAGATAGCTTAGCAGCACAAGGCGTAAGTCCCAGCAAGATGGTATTGGTTAGTTTTGGTGAGAGTAGTCCTGTGTGTACAGAGCCTACAGACAGTTGTTATGATAGAAACAGAAGAGTTGATCTCCGATTGGTTCGATAAGGTTTTTGATGCGTACTCGATATACTATTCGCGCTTTATGGATGATGCTTTTGAGTACTGTCGTTCTTTTTGCAGAGCCTTCAGTTTACGGATTTGGCACTGATGAATCGGATGATTCTGGGTCTTTTTCACAACAAGAATCATCTGCTTCTGTCGCTTCTTTAAAGCAACAAATTGCGCAGCAAAATGAGAGAATTGATGGTCTTACTACGATTATAGAGGGCTTGAGTGCTTCTGTTAATGAACTGCAACTTGCAAAAAACGATACAACTGCTCAAGGTGGAGATACTCAAAATGATGCTTTGCTTAAAAAATTGGCAGGAATGATAGACGATATTAATCAAAACTATGTGAGCAAGCAAGAGTTGCAGCAGTCGTTGGGAAAAAGTCATACAGTACCTACTATTGAAAAACCAGTAAAGCGTTCGCAGTCTAGTGTCAATGAAGAACTTGACAGTCAAAATAGTGCAACACTCTACAATGAGGGTGTAAGACATTTTGTCAAAAAAGAGTATACAGAAGCGCAAAAAAGATTTTTGCTTTCTGATTCTAAGGGGTATAAACCTGCAGCGTCAAATTATTATTTGGGTGAAGTTTCATACTATACAAACAAATATGAAGATGCTATTTTTTACTTTAAAAAAAGTGCTGGTTTGCACGATAAGGCAACCTACATCGATACACTACTTCTGCATGCGGCAATATCGCTTGAAAAAACGGGTGACAAAGGGCAAGCAAAGATTTTTTATGAAAATATCATACAAAATTATGAAGGTAAAAAAACTGCCCAGATTGCAAAACAGAAGCTCAGCAAGTTAAAATAAGAAGAAGCTATGCATAAAATAGTTTCTTTGCTTCTTGTCTTGAGTATTACTCTTTATTCGTTTGAAGAATACGATAATGATGATTTCGTAAACTTACCTCCTAAGGGCAGTGAAACCATTCCAATGTCCAAAACTGTATTTAAGCTCATGAAAAAAAATCGTGAAGAGACAGTAGACTTAAGCGGACAAAATTTTATTGTTGTTTCTGTTCGTGAGCCTGGAAGTGATGGGCGTTTTTATGCTGTGGACAGTGATGGTACGGTGTGGTGGAGTGGCGCTGTTACTTCAGGCATCCCCGTTTTTAGAAGCCCCTCGGGTATTTTTTCGATATTTCAAAAAAAGCGTTATCATATGTCGACTGTATTCCCCGATGAAAGCGGTGAGAATAATATGAATTATATGATGAAATTTACCCAGCGTGGGCATGCTTTGCACGAAGGCAGTGTTGAGTGGATGTCGCACGGGTGTATTCATATAGACCCAAGAGATATTCCTGTGATTTATCGTTGGGCGAAAAATGGCACTAAGGTGGTCATAACACGACACAAATATATGCCATTTGCGCGAGAAGATCTCGTTAAGATTTACGATATAAGATAAATTTTCTATAGCTCTTTTGCTCTTTGGTATGCTTTTTCGATGGCATGGATACAAGATGCCCTTACATTTCCCTCTTCAAGCGCAGCGTAGCCTGCTGCAGTTGTGCCTCCTGGACTCATCACGGCATCTTTTAGTAGTGAGGGGTGGATGCTTTGAATGATGCTAGCAAAACCGTCAAATAAACCTTGCATTACAATCATGGCATCCTCTCTTTTAAGTCCTTGTTTTACTGCACCGTCCGTGAGAGCTTCTGCTATCAGTGCCAAATAAGCAGGCCCTGAGCCTGCTAAAGCTGTTGCGATATCTATCTCTTTTTCAGACTGAAGCCATAGTGTATGCCCAATAGCACCTAAAAGCCTCTGCGCTTCTTCTTTGAGTGCCACATCACCCGTGAGTGTGGTCATGGATTTTCCGATACTCGCTGCAAGATTTGGCATAGCCCTTATGATGGCGTGCGCACTAAAGTTGTTTTTTAGTTTGGCTAGAGGCGTGCCTGCAAGCACAGAGAAGAGAACCCTTGCTTTTCCTATGAGTTGTGGCGAGACTTCTTCTACATTTGATGGTTTAATGCACAAAAAAACAGTTTTATCTGTCATGTCAAAATCTTTTATATGATATTTTCTTGCTGCAACCCCAAGAGCATTTTCAAATGTTTCAAGTTTTTGCATGTCTCTACCCACAACCTCGATAGCATAGTGAGCCTTAAGACCTTGAGCGATACTAAGTGCCATAGTGCCATTGCCTATAAATGTGATTGTCTGCATCGTTCTCTCTTGTGTAGTTTAGTGTGTGTATTATAACATTATTAGCATAACTTTGTTAAAATGACTCCACTTAAGAACAGAGGCATGAAACCGTATGGAAGCATTTTTAGCAACAGCAAAAGCATCAAGCACTAGTGTCTCTACGCTGAGTGGGGCACAAAAAAACAAGATACTTAAACAAATGGCAAGCGCGTTGCGTGACAATATTGATGTACTTCTTGGTGCAAACCAACTGGATATGAAAAACGCGGAGCTAAACGCTCTTACTTCTTCACTTAAAGATAGACTTTTTTTAGATGAAAGCAGAATCGAAGCCATGGCAAAAGCGATCGAAGAGATAGCGATGCTTAAAGAGCCTGTAGGTAGAGTGCTTGATGGCTGGTATGCAGATGCTGGATTTAGGATAGAAAAAGTCTCTGTGCCCATTGGTGTCATAGGAGTGATTTATGAATCCAGACCCAATGTCACAGCAGATGTTGGTGCGCTTTGTTTTAAGAGTGGTAATGTAGCGATTTTAAAAGGTGGAAAAGAGGCTGAACACTCCAACCAAGCCATAGCACACATCCTTCAGTCGGTGTTGCTTGCGAATGGTTTGGCTAAAGAGATTATCTCACTACTGCCTGATAGCTCAAGAGAAGGGGTGAGTAGACTCATCAAACAAGACAGATATGTAGACCTTATCGTGCCGCGTGGTGGAGAAGCACTTATCAAGTATGTCTGCGCGCATGCAACAGTACCGGTGGTAAAACACGACAAAGGACTGTGTCACACATACATTGACAAGAATGCAGATATACAAAAAGCACTCGCTATAGCAGTCAATGCAAAGTGTCGTCGTACGGGTATCTGTGGCGCAATGGAGACACTTTTAGTGGATGTTGCTCTTGCTGAAAAACTCCTTCCTGTGCTCAAAAAAGCGTATGATGAACAAGGCACACAACTGCTTGGATGTGAACAGACGCAAAAAATCATCGATGTTGGGCTTGCAAGCAAGGAAGACTTTGAGACTGAATACTTGGATAATATATTGAGTATCAAAGTAGTTGAGGGAGTAGAGGGTGCTATTGCACACATACAAGCCTTTGGTTCGCAGCATTCTGAAGCAATCATCACGGAAAACTACAGTACTGCAGAATATTTTTTAACCGTCATTGATGCTGCTTGTGTGTACCTTAACGCCAGTACGCAGTTTACAGATGGTGGAGAGTTTGGGTTTGGAGCAGAAGTGGGCATCAGTACCAACAAACTTCATGCTAGAGGTCCTATGGGAGTGAGTGAACTTACGACCTATAAATATAAAATATATGGACATGGTGAGACGAGATAAGCCTCACTAAAGCTTCATTGGCTAGAATAAGAAAAATTTACAAATGAGGATAAAACAATGGTCATTACAAATGAAAACTGTGTAGTAAGCATAGAATACGAACTAAAAGAAGCAGGTACAACAGAAGTTGTAGATAGCAACAAAGGTGGAGCACCATTGGAGTTTATCATCGGGAAAGGTCAAATCATCCCTGGTCTTGAGAAAGCATTGGTCGGTATGAGTCAAGGCGAAAGCGGAGACATCATGGTTAAAGCAGCAGATGCGTATGGCGACATCAATCCTGAGGCACTACAAACACTTCCTGCTGATCAGTTTGCGGGTGTTGATCTTGTAGAAGGCATGACGCTTTACGGTCAAGGTGATGATGGACAAACAGTGCAAGTGATTGTCAAATCATTTGATGAAAATGAAGTAAGCGTAGACTTTAACCACCCAATGGCAGGTAAAGACCTTATGTTTTCCATCGTAGTCCTAAGTGCTAGAGAAGCGACTGCAGATGAGATTTCTTCTGGTGTTGTAGGTGGTGCTGCAGCATCTGGCGGTAGTTGTGGTACAGGATGTGGCTGCCACTAATCGCTACCTTCAGAAAACATCCGTTTTTGACATGGATGTTTTCTGTCATACTCATCAAACCTACTCTTTTTCGCTTACCTCCCCAATCAATCTGAATGAATCAAAGCAAATATGCTAAAATACTACTTTAAATTACTACATCCAAAGGATACCTATGTCAATCAAGTGTGCATTTATATTTCCAGGTCAGGGCTCACAGGCCACTGGTATGGGAAAAGATTTTTTTGAAAATTCAACTATTGCAAAAGAGATGTTTGCACAGGCAAAAGAGAGAACGGGCATTGATTTTGAAACACTTTTGTTTAGTGAAAACGAAGAGTTGGGCAAAACAGAGTTTACGCAACCTGCAATTTTATTGGTAAGCGCCATAGCGACTAAACTTTTTGTAGAAAAAACTGGCATCACGCCTGTACTCACATTGGGGCATTCTTTGGGTGAGTTTTCTGCGCTTGTGGCAAGTGGTGCATTGGATGCCATTGATGCGGTGGAGTTGGTCAACCTAAGAGGAAAACTGATGGCTGATGCCTGCAGCAAACAAGAGGTTGGTATGTTGGTCTGTCTTGGGCTTGATGATGCAACGGTTGAAGGTATTTGCCAAAGCCAACGAGAGAGTGGCAAGAGCGTGTGGGCGGTAAACTACAACAGTGACGGTCAGATAGTCATCGCAGGGATCAAAAAAGACTTGGAAATGCTGGTTGAGGTGCTCAAAGAGGCAAAAGCAAAAAGAGCAATGCTTTTAAATATGTCCGTAGCCAGCCACTGCCCACTTTTGAATAGTGCCACAGCTCCACTTGCTATAAAACTACAAGAGGTTATAAAAGATGATTTTATCGCTCCTGTGATTTCAAATGTAACCGCTAAACCCTACAACAGCAAGTCTGAAGCTTTAGAGTTGCTTCCTAAACAGCTTGTGATGCCCGTACTTTATAAGCAGTCTATCAAAAATAGTGATGCTGAGGTGGACTGCTACATAGAGTTTGGACACGGCAAAGTGTTGACAGGGCTTAACAAATCAAGCGCCACAAAACCAACTTTTAATGTCTTTGATATGGCGAGCCTTGAAGCGACTATCCAAGCCCTCAAAGAGCTATGATGGGAAAAATTGCACTCTTAGGCGCCATGGTGGAAGAGATAGAACCGATA
>DYTF01000195.1 GCA_020726105.1 Sulfurovum sp.
CGTTTGGAGATATATAAACTTGTCATCCCTAGAGTGCTAAATCGTGATATAGAGATGATTTTGTACCCTGATATCAAAGTTTTTGATGAGATGATTGAGAGTGGATTGATGTACAAAGGCACAGGAACGAGTTTCGACCGATTTGAGCTACACGATAGTGTCAAATCAGCTATCATGGCAAACAACAAAAGAACTATGAGACTTCATCACTCAAGCCATCATGATAACCAAAAAATCGCAACTATTCACACTCAAATGATAGCGTATTATCAAACTTATAGGCTTGAAAAAAATATCAATAAAGATTTGGAGATTTGCTATCATACTATGTTACTTAGAAAAGATTTTGAGAGGGATTTTGGGAAAGATAGAGAAGAGTTTGTGAATTTGGCATTCAAATCATTATTTGAAAATAAAAAAGAGATATGCAAAGATTACGCTAACTATTCAAAAGATGAGATAGAAGAGTTGATGGGAAAATGGCAGAACGAAAGAGAAAGTTTACTAAGTCAAATGAGCCAAGAACTCTATAGTAGATTGACTTTAGAGTCACAAAAAACAGGAACGGATGTACTTAAAGATATTAATCTTTTAAAGGAACTAGCGAAAGAAAAAGAGTTTACAAAAGATTCAATTCTATATCATATTATGGGAATTGCTTATAGTAAGTTAGAAGAGTACGACAAAGCTATCAAAGCCTATCAAGAAGCTATCAAGATAAATCCTAAAAATGATGATGCCTATAATAGTATGGGAATTGCTTATAGTAAGTTAGAAGAGTACGACAAAGCTATCAAAGCTTATCAAAAAGCCATAGAGATAAATCCACAAAAAGATGAAGCCTATTATAATATGGGAATTGCTTATTATAATTTAAAAGAGTACGACAAAGCACTCACTGCCTATCAAAAAGCCATAGCGATAAATCCACAAAAAAGAGAAGCTTATACCAATATGTTTGAGTTACAATTGATACTCAATCAAGACTTTAACCTAGAAAAGCCATTTTTATCACACTTTGGAGAAGATAAAGAGGCGATGATGAGGTATCAAATGCTCAAAATCTTACAAATGATAGCCACAAATAAACCTTATGCTCTAACGGCAGAGTTATGGAGTGAAAAATATCATGATGTGGAGCTTGATTGGGGTTGGGATGAGCTTGACGGATGGTTAGAAGATATGCAAGATAGTCAATTTATCGGAAGCGATAGAGGTGTTTAAAGCTCACTAGAGATATTAAAACCCAACTCCGAACTTATCTATACTCTCTTTTAAGTCTTGATTTTTAAGA
>DYTF01000196.1 GCA_020726105.1 Sulfurovum sp.
TTCCTTACCATTTTTATGAGTATATCTATAAAGTTAATGTAAATATAATAAATTTATGTATAAAAAATAGGCATATATTCAATTTATTGTGTATATAAATATTTTATATTGCATATTTTTATGTAAAATTAAGATTTATATCTTAACAACCCTTACAGGTGTATGATTGTAATCTGGCTCCATCGACTCACTATCAAGCAAATCATTGGTCAAATAATTAATTTCTCGATTACTTACAGGAATAAAAAGTGTCTTCTCTCTAATCGTATCGGTAATTAAAGCCTCACTCTCTATCTCACCTTGTGCTGAAATGATTTTAATACGGTTACCATCTCTTATCCCTAATGCTTTGGCATCGTTGGGGTGAATCTCACAAAAGTTGAGTTTTTTATGATATAGCAAAGTTTTAGGTAGATTGGTTTTGGTTCCACTGTGCCATTGGTCTCTGGTTCGTCCTGTCAAGAGGATAAAAGGATAAGTCATAGAAGGCTTCTGACTTAACAGTCTGTTCTCTACAAAATGCAAGTTGGCTTTTTGATTTTTGGTAAAAAACTTCTCCTCTTCTCGTATTACTTCACCCCAAACAAAAGGCTCTTTGTTTAATGTTTCATATTTGGCGTTATAAATATCCAAATGAGGGTTCAATCGGCACATCGCTTGAAACTCTTCAAAAATCTCTTGAGGGTTGTTAAAATTAAACGCCTCTCTATATCCCAAGGCTTGAGCTAAAAGCTGAAAAATCTCCCAATCAGGCTTACAATCAATCGAGGTACGGGTTAGCTTCATCTGTTTGGTGATGGTTCTGTCCATATTGGTCTGCGTTCCCTCTTTTTCACCCCATGGTGATGCAGGTAGTTTAATGTGGGCAAAGTTTGACGTTTCAGAATTCTCATAAGCATTAATCTCCACCACCAAAGGAATCTTTTTCATCAATCTCTCTGTCTCATGTCGATTGGGCAAATGGTAAACAGGGTCGGTATGACAAATAATCAATACGTCCAAATTGGCGTTCATCATCTGGGTGGCTGTAACACCTGATTTATTGTTGATTTTATCGGTTCCCCAAAACTCTGAAACCTTTTTAATCGATGCTTTATCAAATCCAAAATGTACTGCCAACATGGTAGAGAGTCCCCCTACTTCACGCCCTCCCATTGCATTGGGTTGTCCTGTCAGACTAAACGGTCCATTTCCCTCTTTAAAAATTTTACCTGTGAGTAGATGAATGTTAATAAGGGCTAAGTTTTTGTCCACCCCTTGACTCGACTGGTTCAACCCCATTGTCCATGC
>DYTF01000016.1:0-12433 GCA_020726105.1 Sulfurovum sp.
TATCTTTAAATATTTATTAATTTTGCCTCTCTTGCTCAATCTTGTAGGCGCTAATAGACTTTTTAACAACTTTGAGATATGATAACTGTTACTAGATTTTAACTAAGGCAAAAAATGAATATGAAGAGATGTGTTTTGATGGGGCTTTGTTCGGTATTTTTGTTTGTAGGGTGCTCTGATGACAAAGATGTGGCAGAGTTTAATAAGCCGGCGATTTACTGGTACCAACAGATAGCTAACAGTGCAGCAAGAGGTGACATGGATAAGGCGGATGCCTACTTCATCTCACTTAAAAGTGAACATATTCGTTCACCACTCATCCCGACCGCACTTATCATGCTAGCGCAGGCACATATGCAAGAAGAAGAATATTTGCTGGCAAATTATTATCTCGATGAGTATAACAAACGATTTGGTGGGGAACAAAATATAGAATATATTGATTTTATGAAACTACAAGCCTCTTTTTTGGGTGTGAAAGATGTTTATAAAGACCAAAAACTGGTTTTAGACAGTATTGAAACAGCAAAATCGTATACCAATCGCCACGCAGATTCTGCCTACACACCTTTTGTTGGGACGATACTGACGCGTCTTTATATGAGTCAGTATCTGCTCAATGAAAATATTGCGTCTTTGTACGACCGCATCGGCAAAGAAGGTGCAGCGAAGCTTTACAGGGCGAAAAACAAAGGTTCTGTAGTTGAATTAGCCGATATTACCCCACCTGAACAAAGCATTATCGGTGAAATATTTGACTAAAAACAAAGTTTTAGTCACTAAATAGCGTAGGGATTTAAAGCAATTCTTTGTTATTTTCAATCAAGCATTTAAAAAATGCAGACAACAACTATTTACTTCTAACCAATATTTTAAATCAAAAGGATTTTTATGCAATTAAGCGATTACGATGCATTTCCAGCTACTCTACCCGTCATCGTAGAAGACGAACTTTTTCTTTATCCGTTTATGATTAGTCCGATTTTTTTGAGCAATCAAAAAGACATTGACGCAGCAAGTGACGCGATGGAAAACAACTCTCTGCTTTTTGTGGCTTCTTCTAAGTCAGGAGAAGAGGGCAAGCATGATTTTGACTCCATGCACCCTATTGGTGTTGTGGGTTCTGTGATGCGAAAAGTGCACATACCAGACGGAAGAGTGAAGATACTTTTTCAAGGGCTGACGCGTGCTAAAATCGTCGTACCACAAGAAGGTCCCTATAACCGTGCAGTCATTGATGTGGTCTCTTCGCAAGAGTACAATAAACTCAAAATAGATGCTCTGATGGATATACTCAGAGATAAAATCAAGAAATTATCTGCCCTGAGTAGTCAGATTTCGGCGGATTTGGTACGAACGATTGAGGAGAATGACGATCCTCATCGCATCGCTGATCTTATGTCTTCCATGCTTAAGCTTGAAAAAGAGATTGCTTATGCACTTTTTAGTGAGCTTAATATTGAAAAACGCTTGCTTGGGCTTATCGACATCATCACATCAGAAATAGAGTCTGCAAAAGTGCAAAGAGAGATACGCTCTAAAGTCCACACGAAAATAGAGCAGACCAACAAAGAGTACTTTCTCAAAGAACAGCTCAAAGAGATACAGCATGAACTCGGCATGGACACCCAAAGAGAAGAGGAAATCGCAACATTTAGAGAAAAAGTGGCAGCACTCAAGCCACATGTGCAAGAAGATGCGTTTAAAGAGATAAGTAAACAGCTTGACCGTTTTGCGCGTATGCATCCTGACTCCGCTGATGCCAATGTGATTCAGAGTTATTTGGAGTGGGTGCTTGAGCTTCCTTTTGGAAAGACGACAAAGAAAAACTTGAGCGTAAAAGATGTGGCACAGGAGCTAGATAAAGACCATTATTCGCTAGAAAAACCAAAAGAGCGCATTGTCGAGTTTTTTTCTGTACGAGAACTGGCTGAACGAAGAGGTATGGGGCAGACTGAGTCGGGTGGTGTGATACTCTGTTTCGCAGGACCTCCAGGTGTGGGTAAAACATCGTTGGCAAACTCCATTGCCACTGCACTAGGAAGACCACTTGTTCGCATAGCCTTGGGTGGGCTAGAAGATGTCAATGAGCTAAGAGGACACAGAAGAACCTATGTGGGTGCGATGCCAGGGCGCTTGGTGCAAGGACTCATTGAAGCGAAAAGCATGGATCCTGTTATCGTTCTGGATGAGATAGATAAAGTAGGGCGGAGCACAAGAGGAGATCCAACAGCTGCACTACTTGAGATACTAGACCCTGAACAGAACAATAAATATAGGGATTATTATCTGAATTTCAATATTGATTTGAGTAAGGCCATTTTTATTGCGACGGCAAATGATGTGGGCCGTATCCCTGCGCCTTTACGAGATAGGATGGAGTTTATCGGGCTAAATTCTTACACGCCCAAAGAGAAATTTGAGATAGCCAAACGCTACCTCATACCTCAAGAGCTTAAAAAACACGCACTCAAGAGTAAAGAATTTTCCATCACCAATGGTGCGCTTAAGGTGCTCATAGACGAATACACCAGAGAAGCAGGCGTGCGTAATCTCCGCCGCAGGGTAGCAGGCTTGATGCGTAAAAGTGCTCGCAAACTACTTGAAGATACCAAAACAGAGACTGTCGCGGTAACGAAGAAAAATATAGATGAATTTACAGATAAAAAAGTCTTTGAAATTTCACGCGTAGACAACAAGCCACAAGTAGGCATAGTCAGTGGATTGGCATGGACGGCTGTTGGTGGCGATGTGTTAACCATAGAGGCCATTAAGATACGAGGTAAAGGTGGTTTTCAGCTAACAGGTTCTTTGGGTGATGTGATGAAAGAGTCGGTACGGATCGCACATTCTGTGGTTAAAAAATTGATTGATAATGGCGATTTACCTATCTCGGCTTCTGTGATTCCATTGAGTGCAACCGAAAGAGAAGAACATGCTTCAATAGAGGCGAGTGAAGTCTACAAACGATATGATCTTCATATCCATGTGCCAGAAGGCGCAACCCCTAAAGATGGCCCGAGTGCAGGTATAGCGATGGTAAGTGTAATCGCTTCAATTTTGAGTGGACAGAAGATAGACAATAAAGTAGCGATGACAGGAGAGGTTACGCTCACAGGGAAAGTTCTTCCCATAGGAGGACTGAAAGAAAAACTCATTGCTGCATACAAGGCTGGCGTGGATAAGGCTCTTATTCCCATGAAAAATTATGAACGCGATTTGGATGATATTCCTGATGAGGTTAAAGAGCATGTACGCATTGTTGGTGTTTCGCACATCACCGAAGTGTTGCAGGAGATTTTTGTAAAATAGTTTTTGCAAAAAAATAAAAAGACAATATTTACGCGATATTGTCTAGTAAATTAGTCACACCACTGCGCAATTTTTTCATTTAATTTGTCTTGCAAAATAGGCTTTCGTAAAAAGTCGTTTGCGCCATTGTCGAAGACTTCAGTTTTTCGCGTATCATCTGTTGAGAGTACAATAATAGGAATATGGGTATTGCTTACATCTGATCTAAAAATTTTCAAAAATTCTACCCCATCTACAACCGGCATAAGAATGTCAAGCAATATGAGTCCGATGGTTGAATCTTGTCTTAGTTTCTCCAGTGCCTCAGAACCATTTTCAGCTTCAATAATATCTCCTATATCGGGATTCTTTTTTAAAAGAGTCTGTAACAATTTTCTGTTGATAAAATCATCATCAACCACAAGTACTTTTAGTGCCATATGAATTATCCTCTGTATTTTATAATAATTTTTTCTAACTCATCTTTAGTTAGTAGATTTGAAATAGCTTCACCTTTTTTGATTGAAATATCTTGTTGGGCGGGTAGACTATCAGAGTAAATAATAGCAATATCTCCGCAAGCCTCAATCATACCAGGGGTCATAAGTTCAATATCGCATAAAAGCAAATCGTACTTACCTGTCTCGATGCTCTCTTCAATGTTATCTAATGCATTAAGAACATCATATGTGAGCCCCATGTTGTCTAGCATCTTTGTTAAGATCCTACTAGAAAGCAAAAATCTTTTAGCGATAAGTATTTTTTTGTCACTTTGCTTCTCAAGAGCAGTTTGTATTGACTCTTTAGTAGGTTGACTTAAGGGCTCATCGGGTAACAAATCGATGCTTGGTGCATATGGCGAGATAGGTTCTTTCGGCGGTAATACAATTGTATTTTGGACTTCATTTATCACGATTCTTTTAAGTGAACCACCTGTTTTGCTATGTAAAAATTTGTTGAGTATGAAAAGCAAGTCACTTGTCTCAATCGGCTTCGTGATATATTCATCCATGCCTTCAGCTAAAAATCTTTCTCTGTCGCCTTTAAGGGCATTTGCCGTTAGTGCTACAATAGGAATATGCGCAAGACCCTCATCCTTTTCAAAGTCAAGTATTTCGTGCGTTGCTTCGATTCCATCCATGACAGGCATTTGAATATCCATAAAGATCAAATCATAGTTACCATTTCTTCGTTTTTCAAATGACTCTAAACCGTTGTTTGCAAGTTCTACACTAATCCCGCGTTCTTCGAGTAGGCGTTTGATAAGTTTTTGGTTGATAAAATTGTCTTCAGTCACAAGTATTTTGGCATCAAATTTGGCTTCTTGTGCTGATTTGGCATTCTTAAGTAGTTCAGGTGCGATATTGATAGTGTTGTTGAGTACAGTTTTAATTTTGTTCAATGTGACGGGCTTAAATATAATGTTTTTTTGCTCAAGTCCTAGGTATTCAATTTTATTTCGACTTGTAACATTCGCCATAACGATGAGTCTTGATTTGTCGATGTGCTCGATGGCATCAAGAATGTTCTGTTTGGCGTTGTCAATGTCTACCCAATAATTTTTGCATTGCTTACTGTCGTTTAATGCGTCAAGACTAGCCATCGAATCAAAACGAATGATTTTTGATCCGAAATAATCAAAATATTTCTGTAAATATCCATCAAGTTTTGTAGGAATGTCTTGCTCATATTTGCCTATGGTGACTGCCGAAAATGCATTATGATAGTTTATTTCATCAGTGAAGACTTCTTCAAGAGGCAGGGTAAAGAAGAATGAAGTGCCTTGGTCTTTTACACTTTCAACTTCAAGTTCGCCTCCCATAAGTTCAACAAATTGACTTGATATGGTGAGCCCTAGTCCTGTCCCCCCATATTTCCTTGTAACCGACACATCTGCTTGTGAGAAGGCATCAAAGATACGAGATTGTTGCTCTTTTGTCATCCCAATCCCATTATCTTTAACAGTAAATTTAACAGCATCTCTGGCGTATTCATTTTTTACTTTTAATATTTCAAAGTTAATTTCTCCGCCAAAACTGGTAAATTTGACCGCATTTGAAAGAAGATTGATGATAATTTCTTTGATTTTAGTTGGATCACCTTTAAGTTTTTTAGGAATTTCAGGATCCATATAGTAGTTAAGGTTAATATTCTTCTCAGTCGCTGCAACGCTATAGGTATCAACTGCGTTGTCGAATTCTTCAGCTGCAACAAAAACGATATTTTCAATCTCAATTTTATTGCTTTCAATTTTTGAAAGGTCAAGAATATTATTGATAATACTCAGAAGATTTTCAGAACTCTTGTCAATAATAGAGAGAAACTCCTCTTGTTCTTCGCTAAGGGTTGTACTTCGTAGAATTTCTGTAAAACCAACAATACCGTTAAGTGGCGTACGAATTTCGTGTGACATGTTGGCAAGGAAAAGTGATTTGGCTTCGTTGGCCTGAAGTGCAATCAGTTTGTCTTCTTTTGCCGTTTCAACCAGTGTTTCGAGGAAGCGATAGGCTTCTTTTGTCCCTTCACTTGTGTCAAGTTCGATGTTTTGGATTGCTAGTAAATCTATTGAAAGGTTTTGTCCAGTACTTTTCATCTCATCAACCGCTTTGTTAAGTATATCCTCTAGTTCTTTAACATTTCGCGTAAGGTCTCTAGCAGTGATGTACCCAAGAAACGCCAAAATGAGTGATATAAACCAAATAGAAAGCGATATAGCCAAAAGTAAAATTTGTTTTTGAAGGTAAATATCACTTCTTTTTGCCAATGTGCTTGAAACAATCAGTTCTGCTTTGGACAATAGAGTAATTTTTTTGGTTTGAAGTGCAAACCAATCTGTAGCTTCCTCTACATAGTCTCCATTCTCGGCATCTGTGTGAATAGCCGAAGAAGTCATAGTGAGCTCACTTGCATCTTTTTGCACTTGTTTGCTATTGTACAGTTTGTCAAGTTCTTTTCTCAAAATGGGATCGGTAATTTGATCAACATCAAATCCGTTTGATTTGGTTTTAAACTTGTTCCATAGCGCGATTTCGTCAAATGTCATAGGTGTTTGCTTTGCCATAAAATAGGCGACAAATCCTCTTTCTAGGGATGCGTTTTCTTTGGCAGTATAGAGTTGCGTGAGTGTAGAAATCAGTGAAGAAACCTCCGCATTAAGCGAATACTGTTTCAATGTCAAAATCATTTCTAGAGTGTGCTCTGTAAGACCATTGGCGTAGGTATTAAAAAAAATATCTTTAAAATTCACATCTTCGTCGTCTATTTTTCTTCTTGGTTCACCCAGTGTGTTAAAATTTGTAAGTATTTTTTCGAAATTATAAAGTTGTATCCATTTTTGATTATTTGTCAACTCAAGCACAATGGGAATGTAAGCCTTTTGGTCTATGTCTATATTGCTTTCGAGATTTCTCAGGGACTTACTTGTGGCTTTGCGTTGTTTTTTTAGTGTATCGGTAAACTCTTTTTTATCACTTCCCAAAAAGAGTGCCGTTAAACCCTGTTCTTTCCCGGCGTCAATAAGTAGCCTATCTAGTGCAGTATTGTTTTTAAGGGTTGTTTTGAGTGAATTGGCTTTTTCAAAGTTTATATATGAGGTTATGACAAGATAACTTGACAAAATGCCAAGCAGGGAAATCGGAACTAGTCCTGTAAGTTTAAGTCTATTGGATATGGTCATGGCATCTTTCCTTTATTTTGTTAGCGCATTAATTTGGGTTTCAAAAGACAAAAAGTGCGCCCAATAGTCTTTTATGTAAGACTCAAGAAGACTACTATCTTCGCAAAACTGTATTTTAAACAGTGTGTCAGAGAGTGTTGTAATGCGAAGGTTGCTGGACGCACCTTTGAGTAAGTGCCCTATCTTTTGAATTGTTATCAAGTCGCCTTTTTCGTAAGCAGCCAGCATATTTTTAGTCTCAATGTGTGCTTGTACAATAAAGTCTTTCACAAATTCTTCAATCAAATCAACAGGCAATGACAATTCGTCTGCTGCCTCTGTAAGCCTAAAGTCAAAGTGTATCGGCTTGATACCCTCAAGACTTATTGTACCAAATCCATTTGCGTCGACGATTTCAACTTTAGCTTCTTCTTTGATAAATTGCAAAGCCTCACCGAATTCAATCGTGGGCTCTTGGGTTGCTAATCCTTGCTGTTTACTTGCTTTGGGGATGTTGTCTTTATGGGATGTGACGATACAAGAAAGACCATCATAGAGCTTTTGGATAAGTTGTGGACGCATTGGTAGTGTAGAAAAATTGATTGTAGTGATGATATCTGAGATTTGCTCAAGATGTAGATTGTCGCCTAGATACGCTAGGGTTGCAAGCGCGTTTGTGTGTACTGCTTCATTTGAACTTTGTAAATCATCTTTGAGTTCAAGGGCTGTGTCTATGTATTCATTTAAAAATGCTTGATAATCTTCCGCGGAGACACCTATTTCTCGACTTAGACTTTCAATATCAATGTAGATTTCATCGAAGGTTTCGCGCTCTGTTTCGGGTAAATCAACCTTTTGTTCTTCATATTCTAGTTTTAGAAAGTCTTCTTGTTTTGGCTCTGGCTCTTCTTGGAGGAGTAGATCTAGGTTAAATACTTCTTCCTCTTCATCCACAAGAAGAGGAGTTTCTGTCACTTCTGCATCTTTTGCATCTTCAAAAAGAGCACGGAATAACATATCTTCATCGATTTCCGAACTTACAGGGAGTGGTTCAGGGTCCAAATCGAGGAGGATGGTATGTTGTTGATTTTCAATCAAAGTCTCATCGTTTTTAGCTTCTTTGGCGTCAAGGAATACCAAAGTAAGATGACCTATGAGGCTAGAGAGAGTAGAAGTTTTTATGTGGTAGTTTTCATCAAGAGACTCGGTTAAAATTGTCAACTTTTCTTCTGATGCGATACTGAATTTGGCTTCACCACGGGCAATGCCTAAAGCAAGCTCATCGATGTGCCCAAATCCACATAAATCCAATAGTTCTGAGTCCGCTGCTATAATTTGGTTAGTTTCGTTCAAAATATAATACATTATTTACTTTCTCTCTTTTTCCAATAAATCATGACACAAGGTTGCACTTTCTTTGATTTCCATGACTGATGCCGGTCTTGCGGCGGCTGTAAACCCCGTTGTTTTTGCATCAGAGATAATGGGAGAAATATGCACATAAGCCCAATAGTATTTTCCGTCTTTCCGTAGATTTTTGAGCACGCCTGTCCACTCGTTGCCTTTGTGTATGGTCTCCCAAAGCTGAGAAAATAAGACTTTTGGCATATCTGGATGTCTAATTATATTATGCGCTTTGCCTATCAGTTCTTCTTTGGTGTAGCCTGATATGTCATAAAATTTTCGATTGGTATAAGTAATGATGCCTTCTAAATCAGTGGAGCTAACAATTAAACCATCATCAAACGGATACTCTTCAATAATCAGATCGGGTTTATCCATATTTTTACTTCCTCGCTTCGTAATGAGTTTAGCTTTTACACTACTGCTTTTAGTTTATTTTGCATGCAAATATCAGTTCACCTACATGTCAAAATATGACTTATCGCAACCTCACTTCTAAAACTTTAGTACAACTTAACTAAAAATAGAATGAATTAATATTTTTTTCAGTAAAAAATATTAAATTACTGTAGTTTTATTGATATTATTTTTTATAATAGCTGAAATTTTGGTATTTGTAACCTTTTCTATCTCTTCAAATGATGCGCACTCAATCGCTTCAAATGTGCCAAAGTAGTCAATCAGTTTTTTAAGTGTCGCCTTACCCACACCTTTTTTGGCAAGCAGTGAAATCTGCGTATCTTCTTTGCGTTTTTTATTTTGATGATAGGTAATAGCGTAGCGATGCGCTTCGTCTCTTTGTCGCTGTATCCAGTGCAGGCGTTTGTCATTTGCTTTAAGTTCAAGTATGCCATGGGTCGTGTAGATAATGTCTTTTGCCGCACCTTTGGCACGATGTGCTTTTGCATCTAGTTTTTCTTTGGCAATGGCAATGACATCAAGGTTTACTTGCGCGTCTTTGAGCAAGCTTAGCGCAAGAGCTAGATTGGCTTGTCCACCATCAAGTATCCACAAATCAGGTGCAGGTTCTTCGTTGAAATGACCGATACGGCGTGAAAGCATCTCTTTCATTTGTGCATATTCATCACGATGTTCAAGCGCAAAATGTCTGTAACTTTTTTTATCCCACTCCTGCTCATCCCAGACAACCATACCCCCAACCGCAGCGACGCCCATCATATGAGAGTTATCAAAAGTTTCTATGCGGTAGGGAATAACACTTAAATCTAACAAATCGGCGATAGCCTGTTCAATAGTGGTATCGTTTTGGGTTTTTCGCAGTAACTCCTCACAATTTTGCAATGCTAAGGAGATAAGTCTTGCTTTTGCACCGCGCTGAGGTGTGAGAATCTCTATCTTTTCGCCATAACGCAAGGAAAGTCCTTTGGCAACTTGTTCGCTGTCTTCAAAGGAGTGCGCGGTTAAGATTTGTTTACCGATATGCGGTGTGTCTATGGTATAAAACTCTAAAAGTGCCTGTTTATAAGCTTCATTTTCATCAAAGATGTGTGTGTGTCTGAAGTAGGTGTATGCTGAAGAGATGATTTTACCCCCACGCATAAAAAGTTTGACAACTACACCTTTTTCATCCCCGTTTTGTATGGCAAAAATGTCAAGGTCAAGTGCGTTGGCAAAGTCTATGTTTGAAGTGATAGCCAAAGAGTTGATGCTTTGCATACGGTCACGAAGTAAAGCCGCTTCTTCATAGCGTTCTTGTATAGCAAGCTGTATCATCTTCTCTTCAAGGGTTTTGATGAGTGTTTTGCGCTTGGTGATGGCACTTTTGGCTTCTGAGATGATGTCTCTGTAAGTTTCGGGGGTTATTTTTGCTTCACAAGGCGCAAGACATTTGCCTATCTGGTGAAACAAGCAGGCTTTTGCTTCTTTGAGGCAGGATTTTCTTTGAACCAGCGGATAGACTTCGTACAGTGCATCGAGTAATGCTCTGCCTCCAGAGGGGAAGGGTCCATAATAAGTGATGTTTTTACCTTTGATCACTTTGCGTGTGATTTCAAAGCGTGCAAAAGGCTGTGTTTCGTCAATGTAAATGTAGGGGTAGGTTTTGTCATCGCGAAGTAAAATGTTGTATTTTGGTTTAAGCTGCTTGATGAGCGAATTTTCCAATATCAGCGCATCTTCTTCTGTTTCTACCACGATATATTCGAGTTTTGTGGCTTCTTGAAGCATCTTGAGGATGCGTGAACTTTGCGTTTCGTTGGGCTTAAAAAGAGGGGTAAAACGCCAATAGCTTTTGACTCTGTTTTTAAGGTTTTTAGCTTTACCTACATAAAGTAGTTTGCCTTTGGCATCAAAGTATTGATACACCCCTGCAGAAGAGGGCAGATTTTGTACTATTGATTGCATGTGATGAGTGTCTTGATGTGTTCAAATTTGGCTTTAAGTTCTGCATCTTGCGGTAGTTCAAAATCACCTCTGGCACGCTCCAGATAGTAAGGTACGGTACTTGAGCGTGTTTTTTCTTCGGGCATGGCGTAATACTTGCTATGAAAGATAACGACTTTGTCAGCTTGCATCTCTTTGCAGCCTTCATCAAGTGTGCAGAGTTGGGTTAATAGGCTTTTTAATAAATCTCTATTATAATTAAGTTCCATTTTAAAACCAGGATGTGTGACTGCTATGAAGAGTGTGGCATCTTTGATGTAGACAAAAGCAATGGCTTTTTGCCATTTACTGCTTAAAAGAGCGATATATTTCTCGTAACATCCTTGTCGTTTTAATGATTTAAACTGAGGCAGAGAAGACAAATGAGACAAAATAGTACTGACTTTTTTCATAAGTTCATTATAGCATTGTTTAGCTGTATCGTATTGGCAGGGTGTGGGTACAAAACTGATCCAGTGTATGTGCCTGATGCAAACGAGACGAACCAAACAGTGCAGACAAAAGGATAGCTATGGTCAAGTATGATGTGTTGATTATCGGTGCAGGTATTGCAGGTTTGTATGCTGCGATGCAGTTGCCTGCGAGTAAAAAAGTGCTGGTGGTGTGTAAAGATATTCCTTGGGAGTGCAATACCTTTTACGCACAAGGAGGCATGGTCACAGCACTTGATGAGTCCGACATCGCTTTACATGTTTATGATACCATGGAAGCAGGCTCGTACCATAATGACAAAAAAGCTGTCGAGATACTCTCTCGCACCTCCTTGGAGACGACCGCTGACATCATCGCTAAAGGGATGCAGTTTGATAGCAACGATAAAGGCAAACTACTCTACACTAAAGAGGCTGCACACTCTGTGGAGCGTATCATCCATGCAGGTGGGGATGCTACGGGACGCTATATGCACTACTTTATGATGGTGCAAAACAAACATCAACTCCAAAGAAATACCCTAGTGTATGATTTACTCATAGAAAATGGTAGATGTTACGGTGTCAAGGCTACGGTCAATTATGAACCGACCACTATTTTTGCCGATGATGTCATCATCGCTTCAGGTGGCATCGGTTCACTTTATGCGTACAATACAAACTCCCGTACCGTTAGTTCTGACATCCATGGCATTTGTGTGGAAAAAGGCATAGCACTGAGTGATATGGAGTTTATGCAGTTTCACCCGACTGTCTTTGTCGATACGCCCTATGCCCGAAAACTCCTTCTTACTGAAGCACTCAGAGGTGAGGGTGCGCACATCGTAGATGATGAGGGCAGGCGTTTCTTGTTTGAGTATGATGAGCGTGGGGAGTTGGCAAGCAGAGACATTGTCTCACGCGGTATTTTTAAGCACAAACGCAAAACAGGACAAAAGGCGTATTTGGACTTTTCCATGTTTGAAAAGAAGTGGTTTGAACAGCGTTTCCCCAACATTACCCGAACCTTCGCTGCTTTGGGATACAACTTTCCTCAGGATAAGATTTCTATCTCACCAGCCTTTCACTACTCAAACGGGGGCATTAAGTGTGACACAAATGGTGCCATTGCGGGGATGCAAGGGCTTTATGTTATTGGTGAGGCGGCCAGAACAGGTGTGCATGGTGCGAACCGTTTGGCATCCAACTCCTTACTTGAGGGCGTAGTGTTTGCCAAAAGGGCAGTTGAACACCTGCTTTCAAAAGAACA
>DYTF01000016.1:12533-28534 GCA_020726105.1 Sulfurovum sp.
GCACTTGCTAGAACAGAGTCTTTGGGCTCACATTACATCGAAGCCGAATAGTTTGGCTCGATATGTCCACAGCTATAACCATAATTTAAGGGGAAACAATGCATGATCAGTACCATTTGACAACGACATGGGTGGGAATACTCTCTTTAGTAGTGTTTGTTGTAGGATATTATTTTATTGCAACAGAAGATAAATACCATATCAACAAAGCAAAGCCTGCTTTATTTGCAGGTACAGGTATTTTTATGCTCATCGGGGTGTATTTTGCACTGAATGGCTTGGATGGGCATGCGCTTGAGAGTGAAGTAGAGCATCTCATCGTAGAGATAGCAGGCATCTTCTTTTTCTTACTTGTTGCCATGACTTATATCGAAGCGATGATAAACAGAGAAGTGTTTTCCGCATTGCGTTATTCGCTTGTCTCAAAAGGCTATAATTATAAGCAGTTATTTTGGATAACAGGTCTATTGGCATTTTTTATCTCTCCTGTGGCAGATAACCTTACAACAGCGTTGATACTTTCTACGGTGCTACTGACAATCGACAAAAACAACAAGCTTTTTCTTGTGCCTAGTGCCATCAACATTGTGGTAGCAGCCAATGCCGGGGGTGCATGGTCTCCTTTTGGTGACATTACGACTTTGATGGTATGGGTCGCAGGAAAAGGAGAATTTGTTGAATTTTTGTATCTTTTCCCCGCTGCTTTTCTTGGCTGGGGGATTACCGCTTTTTTACTCTCACGCGTCATACCAAAAGGCAATCCTCCTTTTTGTGTAGATGAACAAAAAGTAGAGATACAAGAGGGTGGAAAAGTGATTATCGGGCTTTTTGCTTTGACGATTGCACTGGCAGTCATCTCCCATCAAGTGCTCCATTTACCAGCTATGTGGGGTATGATGTTTGGTTTGGCAATACTCAAAATGTACGCATACACTATTAACAGAAACCCCTCTCCGACACAACTCAATGTTTTTTCATGGATAGCAAAGATAGAAAGTGACACACTGCTTTTCTTTTTTGGTATTTTAGCTGCTGTGGGTGGGCTTCACTTTTTAGGATTTTTGGAGTATTTCACCACACTCTATGAGCAATTTGGCGCAACAGCGGTCAATATCGGAGTAGGGTTTCTCTCTGCTATAGTGGACAATGTTCCTGTGATGTCAGCCGTACTTAAAGCCAACCCAAACATGGGCGCAGATACAACAGCACAATGGATGCTTGTGACGATGACTGCAGGTGTAGGTGGTTCACTGATCTCTTTTGGTTCGGCTGCAGGCGTTGGTGTGATGGGTAAAATGCATGGTATCTATACCTTTGCTTCACATATGAAGTATGCATGGATGGTATTGGTAGGCTATATTGTCTCTGTTTTAGTGTGGTATGTGCAGTTTGAAATACTACGCATCGGCGCATAGCCACACAAAAAGGAGATACGATGAAACAAGTACCTATTTTAGTTTTAGACTTCGGTTCACAATACACACAGCTCATTGCTAGAAAACTCAGAGAAAGCGGCGTCTACACAGAAGTAGTGCCTTACCGAGAGAGTCTTGATGACATCAAGGCAAGAAACCCTAAAGGTATCATCCTCTCAGGTGGGCCTGCTTCAGTGTACGCCGAGGATGCCTATAGACCCGATGATGGCGTGTGGAGTTTGGGATTGCCTATTTTAGGTATCTGTTATGGTATGCAGCTTATTACGCAGCATTTTGGTGGTAGTGTGGTGGCAGCAGACCACCATGAGTACGGTAAAGCAAAACTCAAGATAGTCAATGATTCAAGTATTTTTAAAGGCATTAGTGATGATTCTATCGTATGGATGAGTCATGGAGACAAAGCAGAGCGTATCCCTGAAGGCTTTGAAGTCATCGGTACAAGTGAAAACTCTCCTTTTGCAGCCATAGCCGATGAGAGCAGAAGGCTTTATGCCTTTCAGTTCCACCCTGAAGTGCACCACTCCGTAGAGGGTACTATGATGCTTAAAAACTTTGCCAAACATATCTGTGGGTGTGAGAGCACATGGAACATGGGAAGTTTTGCCAAAGAGAAGATAGAGGCTATCCAAAAACAAGTTGGCAGTAAAAAAGTCTTGTGCGGGGTAAGCGGAGGAGTTGACTCTTCTGTGGTAGCTGCGATGCTCAATGAGGCTTTGCCAAAAGAACAGCTCATTTGTGTGTTTGTTGATCAGGGACTGCTTCGCAAAAACGAGGCAGAGCAGGTACAAGATATGTTCAAGCTTTTAGACATACCACTCATTACCATTGATGCCAAAAAAGAGTTCATGGAAGCACTCTCTGGTGTGAGTGACCCTGAGACAAAACGAAAAGCCATTGGCGAGAAGTTCATAGAAGTGTTTGACGCAGAAGCCAAAAAACATACCGATGTCTCTTTTCTTGCTCAAGGTACGCTTTATACCGATGTGATAGAGTCTGTATCAGTCAAAGGGCCTTCTAAAACCATCAAATCACACCACAATGTCGGTGGATTACCTGACTGGATGACTTTTGAATTGGTTGAACCTTTGAGAGAAATCTTTAAAGATGAGGTTAGAAAACTGGGACTTGAGTTGGGTCTTCCCAAAGAGATGATAGACAGACACCCCTTCCCAGGACCTGGTCTTGCCATTAGAACGATGGGAGCAGTCACCGAAGAAGGTCTTAGGCTCATACGAGAATCTGACGCCATCATGCAAGAAGAGCTCAAAGCTACGGGATACTATGACAAAGTATGGCAAGCGTTTACTGTACTGCTCAATGTACAGTCGGTGGGTGTGATGGGTGATAACCGTACTTATGATAACACAGTATGTATCCGCATGGTAGAGTCAGTGGATGGTATGACAGCGACATTTGCGCATGTGCCTCATGATATCTTAGAGGGTATGAGCCGCAGGATTATTAACGAAATAGAGGGCATCAACCGTGTGGTGTACGACATCTCGTCAAAACCACCTGCAACCATAGAGTGGGAGTAGGTTTGTATGTGTATCCCTGCTTATGCTAAGTACATTGTCTTAGGTGTCAGCGTAGGATTGCTCATCATTTTATCGGTTTTTTATACGCATAATACGATTCAGCTAGGCTTTGCTATGATTTTGGCGATTGTGCAGAGTCGTATTGTGTGTCCTAAATGTGGCAATGCATTACTCAAAGATAAAAATGCTTGGTATATCTTTACCCTCAGAACCACCTGTCGCCACTGCGGACAAGATACACTTTTATGTGAAGCAGAACCCGATGATGTCACGAGAGAGCGTTTGAAATAATTTTATACTTTTTGGATGTTTTATTTGCCTGTGTTATGCTAATTTGTTTTTCATTTGTGGCATAGTACAATAATTAAAACAGTTATGCACGAAGGTCTTGGATGAAAAAAATAGTATACACTTCTTTGTTTCTTCTCTTTAGTACACTCTCTTCTTTGGCTGGTGCACCCGCAAATAAACCTTTAAACAAAGAAGATATTAGAGACACCATTGTGGTGCACGGCATGGTTTTGCAGGGCCGTGTCACAGGCATAGGTCCAAACAGACTTTCTTTTAAACTCAGGTACAGCGATGGTACAAATCGGATTGCCTATAAAGATATTGACTCCATCTACACAAGATACAACTACCACATCTCTTTCAAACGCATCGATATTGAAGGGCGTATTGTAGGGATAGAAGACAACAAGCAGTATCTTAAAATACGCGAAGACAACAAAGAAAGAACAGTCAAAATTTCCGATATTGACAATTTTGTAGTCGCGGTGAGTGAGGATGACTCCTTTGAGAATGTAGTGCGCAATAAGTTCCCCTATGTTAAGGGTTCTGTTCATGTTGGGCTGGAAACTGAAAATGGCATCAATGCAAAAAATACAGCCGATATACGCATGAATCTGAAACGAAAAATTGCCGAACATGAAACACGGTTTTTTCTTAATTATGATTTTGAAACTACACAGACCACAGATGCTCCAAAAGTGCAAAACAAAGATGAGCTTATCGCAGCGGTCACTTATAAAAATTATTTTCAAAATGAGCAGTTCTTCTTTGCTGCCTTAGCGGCCGAATATGACAAACCAAGGCAGATAGAACAGCGCTGGCTTCCGTCTGTGGGTTACGGATACAAATTTACTTTCGATAAGGCTTTCTGGCTAGAGCCTGCGGTAGGGTTGGCGTATGCTAGCACATCCTATACTAAGGGAAGATATGAAGACGATCAGTTTAATGCTGCAGCCCTCAGGCTTTCTGGTGAGTATTTACTTGATGATGTCATCTATATCAACACGCTTATTGTGGATGGAAATATCATGTATTATCCTAGCTTGGCAGAGCCATATCAGCATTGGATTTTGCGCTCGAATCTAGGGCTAACGATACCGCTTTTTGATTTTCTATCGGTTAAATTTATCATAGACTATACAAATGACAGTAATCCAGACTCAGAAGTGGGTAACAACAAAACGACATCAAGCCTTCTTTTTGGTTTTGATTTTTAAAAGAGTATGATTTGAGCCATACTTTAGTCAAAGTGACTAAAGTATCTTTCTTAAAAACTTGTAATTTTTAATAAAATAGATTATAATCCCCTAAAATTATTTACTTACAGGAGAAACACAATGGCAAAACATCAGTTTCAAACAGAAATCGGACAACTTTTAAAACTTATGACACACTCTCTTTATTCCAATAAAGAGATTTTTATCAGAGAATTGGTTTCTAATTCCAGTGATGCGATTGATAAATTTAATTATCTTTCTCTCACAAATGAAAGTTTTAAAGAAGAAAATTGGTCTGGAAAGATTTTTATCAAGCTCGATAAAGAGGATAATTCACTCACTATTGGCGATAATGGTGTGGGTATGAATGAGGCGGATTTGATGGATCATTTGGGAACGATTGCAAAGTCTGGAACAAAAGCATTTATGGAAAATCTTACAGGGGATGCCAAAAAAGACTCTAACCTTATCGGTCAGTTTGGTGTCGGATTTTACTCTGTTTTTATGGTGGCAGACCATGTAGATGTTATCTCTAAAAAAGCAGGAGAAGAGCAGGCATATATGTTCTCCACTGATGGTACGGGTGAGTATGAGATTAAGCCTGTAACCAAAGAAGAGCATGGCACGATTATCTATATCAAGCTCAAAGACGATGAAAAAGAGTTTTTAGACAAGCGAAAAGCAGAAGGTGTGGTCAAAAAATACTCCAACCATATCGCCTATCCTATTGTATTGAGCTATACAGCAGAAGAGAGTGAGGGCGAGGGTGATGAGAAAGTCACAAAAACTGTCAATAAATCTGAGCAGATCAATGCAGCTACGGCACTGTGGACACTTTCAAAGTCTGAGTTAAAAGAAGACGAGTATATTGAGTTTTATAAAACACTTGCACATGGTGATGATGCACCTTTGGCATACCTTCACAACAGAGTAGAGGGCGCAAACGAGTTTACAACACTCTTTTACATCCCTAAAAAAGCACCGATGGATATGTACAGATCAGACTATGAGGCAGGGGTAAAACTCTATGTTAAACGCGTTTTTATCACCGATGACAGTAAAGAGTTGCTGCCGGTGTATTTGCGTTTTGTCAAAGGGATCATAGACAGTGAAGATTTGCCTTTGAATGTCTCGCGTGAATTATTGCAAGAGAACAGGATTTTAGCCAATATCAAACAAAATTCAACCAAAAAGATACTCCAAACCATCAAGAAGTTTAACTCTGAAGAGATGGAAATCTTTACATCACAATACAACAGAATGATCAAAGAGGGTATCTATACCGATATGGTAAACCGAGATTTACTGCTTGACATTGTCAGATATAAAAGTTCATCCGAGGAAGGATTGGTATCTTTTGAAGCATATATCTCACGCGCTGATTCTGAGAAAAAAGAGATTTATTATATCGTGGGTGAAAATGAAAAAATATTGAGAAATTCACCGTTGCTAGAAGCCTACAAAAAAGCAAACATTGAAGTACTCATCATGGATGATAAAGAAGTCGATGAACTTGTAACACCGATGATAGGAGAGTATGGAGAATGGAGTCTCAATGACATCACCGCCATAGATGCACCAGATGCCAAAAGTAAAGAGGAGCAGGAAGAGATATCTAAAGAGTTTAAATCACTTACAGACAAGATTAAAGCGGTACTGGGTGATGAAATCAAAGAGGTCAAAATCTCAACTAGGCTTACCACAAGTCCATCTTGCGTACTCAAAGACACTTCGGATCCGATGGCAAGTATGGTCGCACTCTTTAAGCAGATGGGGCAATCGATACCTGAAATTAAACTGGTCTTAGAAATCAATCCAGAGCATGAAATCATCAAAAAATTAGATGGTTTGAGTGATGAGGCACTCTTTGCAGATATTGCATGGATATTGTTGGATTCTGCCAAACTTTCTGAAGGGCTTGAGCCTAAAGATAAAGGTGAATTTGTCTCACGCATCACCTCTTTGGCAAGCAAGGCACTCTAATATTACGCTTTGCATTAGAGTCCCAATGCAAAGCGTAAGTCTATCAAGTCAATTCTATGCTAAAATCTTTTTTAACTTACCCCAAGGCCATCCGCGATGTCATCTTTAAAGTCCTATGAAGATTTTTCTGTATTTGTTCTTCTTTTGCTGATGATATGGGGTGTATACATATTGCTGTATTTGCATTATAAGATTGCTTTTAGACTGATGCAAGACAGCGCGTCTTACGAAAAATACCAGATAAAAATAGACAAGGCTAAAACCTACATTTTTTTAATACTAAAGTGTTTACTTTGGGTAGGATGGGTAAGCGTTTTGGCATTTTATGGCTATATGCTTTATGATGGCTTGTCTCTTGGTTTTCTTTTTTTTGAATATTGGGCTAAAATACCGCAAGATTTTTGGCTTGAGGCACTTTTTGTAATTGCGCGTATCGCTTTGGTTATCGCCCTTTCGCGTTACCTTTTGAAGTGGGTGTATGCTTTTTTGGACAAACAGCAACACAAGGCGTCAAAAGATAAATGCCCCAGATGCAAGCAAGAGACAATTGATGTTTTTTATAAACGCTTGCAGAAGAGCATTAAATATACGGTTGTGTTGGGCATACTGTACCGCATCAGTCTGTATTTTCCTTTTTTAGAGACTCTTAGCCTTGTGTTATGGTGGACGATGATGCTTTATGTCTGTATCTGTGTGGCATTATTGGGAACTGGTAGGTTGACTATGATGAAAGAAAAAAACACAAAACTTAGGAGTGAATGATGAAGATGTCATCTCAAAAACGCGCGACGCTGGTTTCAAGTTCGGTGGCTACACTTTTGGTGCTGGTCAAGCTGGTGTTAGGGCTTGCGAGTGGCTCTATCGCGGTACTTGCCTCGGCAATAGATTCGCTTTTAGATATGTTGGTATCCGTGTTTAACTTTTTTGCCATCCAAAAAGCAGAAGAGCACCCCAACGAAGCCTATCAGTACGGCAAAGGCAAAGTCCAAGCCATCGCAGCGGTCATCGAAGGGACGGTTATTACACTCTCGGGCCTTTTTATTCTCTATGAAGCCATCAAAAAACTTTATCATGGCTCAAGCATGAGCTTACTTATGCCTTCTATCATCGCGATGATTATCTCTATCGTGATTACCTTTTTATTGGTGCAGTATTTACTTAAAGTCGCTAAAAAGACAAACAATCTTGTCATTAAAGCAGATGCTTTACATTATAAGACAGATTTGTGGAGTAATATAGCGGTTATTACGGCATTGGTGCTTGTGTATGTCACGCAGATACATGCAATTGATGCGATATTTGGTTTAGGTATAGGGATTTATATCATTTACTCAGCGTATGGCATTATACGAGAGGGTGTTGAGATATTGCTTGATCGTGCGTTGGACGCAGAGATGGTGGGCGAAATTGGTAGGATTATTGATTCGCATCCTGAAGTGACAAGCTATCATTGGCTTAAAACCCGTACAGATGGTACTACCAATTTTGTAGAGTTTCACATGGTATTACGCCCCAATATTTTATTGCTAGAAGCCCACCGTATCGCCGATGAAGTCGAAGCGCAAATCCATGCACTGGACAAACTAAAAAGCTGGATTGTCTCACCTCATTTTGACCCTTATGATGATGAACAGGTCAATGATGCGATGCTCTATGGAAACACGCTGCTTAAAAAAAGAGACAATGCCTAAGGCTCTTCTTCAAAAGTAGAGGTTTTTTTACTCACCTCTAACTTCAAATAGGCTATAATCAACCCAACCTAGGTGATGCGACGACTGTATTTGGGGTCCAACATTATTCTTTGCGGGATAGGTAGTCTCTTGGTGCGCGGAAGTGGTTGTTTGAGCTTGACTCTGTCGGCGAGACCTCATCCCCTAAAGAGAGACTCTCTCCTGCACCGTTGGCTTTTTAGGGCCGACTTTAAGCAGAACGCTCACCCGGGGCATTAGGTCGTTGTTTGCATGCAGAGGACTTTGTAAAGTGTATTGAGAAATATACCCGATATAACACTTTTCAAATTTCTCCCTTCGCAGTTACAACACCTTTTAAACCCGCAATACTTTTTGGAGACATAACATGGATGTATTAATTATAGGTTCTGGTGGCAGAGAGTATTCTATTGGGCTGGCACTCACTAGAGACGAGAATGTCGAAAAGATTTATTTTGCTCCTGGAAATGGTGCTACAGATGCGTTGGGTGAAAATGTTGCCTTGTCTGATTTTTCAGCTTTGGCAGATTTTGTTGTCTCCAGAGGCATTAACCTCACCATAGTAGGGCCCGAGGGGCCTTTGGTTGAAGGTGTTGTCGATGTCTTTGAAGCAAGAGGGCTTAACATTTTTGGGCCTACTGCAGGCGCGGCACAACTTGAAGGCTCAAAAATCTTTATGAAAAACTTTTTGGCCAGGCATGGTGTTCCGACTGCAAAATATGTCGAGACTGATTCACTTGAAGTCGCATATAGCTTTATCAATTCGCTTGAAGTACCCATAGTTGTCAAGGCAGATGGATTGTGCGGTGGTAAAGGTGTTATCATTGCACAAAGCCATGATGAGGCAAAAAAAGCGGCAGGTGAGATGCTCTCAGGAAACGCTTTTGGCAAAGCAGGAACTTCTATCGTGATAGAAGAGTTCTTAGATGGCTATGAACTCTCTGTATTTGCAGTATGTGACGGTAAAGACTATGTGGTTTTACCTGCAGCCCAAGACCACAAACGATTGTTAAATAACGATGAAGGCCCTAACACGGGCGGGATGGGTGCCTACGCACCTACGCCTTTGGTCAATGATGCGATTTATGCCAAACTGGATGAACGGGTCATCAAGCCAACCCTTAAGGGGATGCAAGAAGAGGGTAATCCATTTAAGGGTGTACTTTTTATCGGCGTGATGGTGGTGAAAGGTGAGCCTATTATTCTTGAGTACAATGTTCGTTTTGGAGACCCTGAGTGCGAAGAGTTGATGCCGCTACTAAAGTCACCTGCGAGTGAGCTTTTTTATAAAGCAGCCACAGGAGACCTTAAAAATGCAAGCATTACCTTTCATGACAAGTACGCTGTGGGTGTAGTGATGGCGAGCAAAGGCTATCCGTATAAAAACTCACCCCCTGCTGAGATTATTGTAGATGAAATCTATCACGAAGACTTAAAACACAATGCGCACATTGCCTATGCGGGTGTTACGAGGGGCGAAGATGGTAAGCTCTATGCTACAGGTGGTAGAGTGTTGGTGTGTGTGGGTGTAGGTGAGAGCATCAAAGAAGCACAGAAAAGAGCCTATATGTTGGTAGGACAAGTGCATTTTGTCGGCAAACAATGTCGTACGGACATCGCGTATCAGGCACTCTAGGATACTCTTATGAATGAATCTGTCTCATTGCCTCTTGCTAGCCTGCAAAAAAGAATGGCATCTTTTGTCATAGATGATATGGTAGTTTCTCTGTTTTTTATCATTATTTTTTACCCACAACTCTCTTTTGCTTTTTCTTCTATGAGTGAAATAAATGAAGATACCGTGCAAAGCATTAATGCTTTTATCTCTGCTAATATAGCGTTTATTTTTGCCATTAAAATCCTCTATCATACTGTTTTGGTTTGGCAAAATGGTATGACTTTGGGTAAGTATGTGATGAAGATACGAATCATAGACCTACAAACAGAGCAGACACCGAGTTTTGCAAAAGCATTACTCAGAGCAAGCATCAGAATCCCGAGCGAAGCACTGTTTTACTTGGGCTTTGTGTTGGCATTTTTTCTTCCTTTGCGTCAAACACTTCATGATAAGCTCTCAAACTGTGTTGCTGTAAATGGCTAGCTCTATCAGATACGCAAGTATCATCTGTGTCGCACAGATGCTTTATGCCGCTGCACCTAGCAGTAAAATAGAAATCACCGCAAAGCATTTGGAGTCAACCAAGACAACAGTCAGTGCAAATGAAAATGTACTCGTCTATTATCAAGATGCCATCATACGAGCCGATACGGCGCACTTTGATAAAACCAAAAAACTGCTTGTGCTTGATGGCAAGATTGAGATGATAGGCTATCAGGGAAGCAAAGAACATAGCAATCATATAGAGATTTATACCGACACAAATGAAGTGACATTTGATACACTTTTTTTCGTCAGCAAACAAGATGTATGGCTTTATGCAGCAGATGCACATAAAAAAGAAGGAAATTATACCTTGGGTGCTTCGATGCTTTCAAGTTGTGATGTCTCTGATCCTTTATGGAAAATGCTCTTTGAACACTCAGAGTACGATAGCCAAGCGCACTATATGAAAGTGTATGATGCCAAAGTTTATCTTTGGGATACAGCAATTTTTTACACCCCATACATGGCATTTAGTACGGACAAGCAAAGAAGTTCAGGATTACTCTTTCCTGCTTTTGGGTACAGAACTTCTGAGGGTTTTTTGTATGAGCAGCCTCTTTTTTGGGCGATTTCTCCGAGTGTGGATTTGGAGCTTAACCCACAGATACGCACAGCAAGAAGTGCTGGTTTGTATGGTACTTTTCGTTTTGTTGACTCAGCCTATTCTAGCGGAAAGGTGCGTACTGGATTTTTTAAAGATAATTCAGATTACACCAAAGCACATCCTCTTATTGATGAGAGTCATTATGGTTTGGAAGTTAATTATGAGTCCTCCAGAGTATTGAGTCATCTATCAGAGTTAGATTTTACGGATGGTGTCTATCTTAATACGATGCTGCTTAATGATGTTGATTATCTCAATATGCAAAGTTCCCATGTGAATCAGTTTGGACTTACGCCTTTTCAAGAATCAAAATTTAATTATTTTACCAACAGTACGGATTATTATACGGGTATCAATGCAAAATATTTCATCGACACAAGAAAAACAAATAATAGCGACACCTTGCAAGTACTCCCCTCCGCGCGCTTTCATAAGTACCTCAATCACCTTGTTTGGGACAATTTGACTTATAGTACTGATTTTGAAATCAGTAATTTTGACAGAAAAGAAGGCGCAACACTCAATCAAGCCGCCTTGAAGATACCTCTTGAGTTTACAACCTCCTTTTTAGATGATTATGCCAATATCGCTTTGGGTGAAGAGCTTTATTATAGTAAGTTTTTTTTTGGTAATGGTGAATTTGTTCATGATGATTTTACTTACTACAACACCATTTCTGACATTAAACTCTTTAGTGATTTGACTAAAAAATATGATGGCTTTACCCATGTGTTACAGCCTAGTTTGCTTTATGTGAAACCTGGAGATGAGCAGCAGTCCCCTATCGCATTTTCTTCACTGGACGAAGAACAAAAAGCACTCTTCACGGTGGGACTTCCTAGAGAGCACTATAGCGCAAGGTTAAGCCAATATTTTTATGATGAAAATACAAATTTAAATTTTTTTCAAAGACTTACCCAAACCTATTACTTAGACAGGGAAGAAAAATTTGCAGATACAGCCAATGAAATGCAATACAACTGGAACAAGTGGAGTGTATATAATACCATTACTTACGCACATGAATTTGATAAAATCAGAGATGCCTCTGTGCGTATCTCTTTACAAGATGATGATTATACACTCAGTACAGGATACACCTACAAGGTTTCATTGCCTGATGTCATCAATACCATTAGTGCGAATGACATCATCTTTAATGGCACTTATCAATACAATAAAAAAATAGCATTTTTAGGGGGAATTGCGTATAATGTAGATGAGAAGCAGAGCAAGCAGTGGTATGTGGGAAGCAGATATGACCGTGAGTGTTGGAGTGTTTCGACTTCGATTAGGCAAGATATTATCCCAAGACCTGCAGGATTTAGCACAGATTATACATTTTTTATGCAGTTGAATTTTATTCCATTTGGAAGTGTAGGCACGAAAGAACCCCAGTTATGATGACACATCCCATTGAAGAGATTGAAAATGCGCTAGAAGTACTCAATCTTCCCAGACTCATCTCCAAGGCAGATGTCAAAAAACAGTTTCGTTTTTTAGCAAAAAAATATCATCCCGATAAAGGTGGAGATGCAAAAAAGATGGAAGAACTCAATGATGCGTATGCCATTTTGATGGAGTATATCGAAGGGTTTCGTTATACTTTTGATGCAGAAGAGATTTCAAAACAATGCCCACAAGCGAATCACACACAGCGTTTTAGACCCTAATGGGTGTTTTGCATATATTTCGATAAAATAGCATCATTAGTAATTTGAGCATTTGCGTTTTAGAGCGATATATTTTGTCGTGCTAAGGTACAAATGTAACCATCAAGTTGTAAAAATAAAGGAACAGTCATTTATGAAAGAATACAGTGTAAAAATCAATCTGAACAATCTCGAAGAAGTCTATGAGTTTAATAGTGTAGCCAAACAAGCAAGCGGTGCGGTCATGTACAGACAGGGCAAAGCAGTGCTTATCGCCGCTGTTGCGATTGATGAAAAAGCAGTAGAGGAGGATTTTCTTCCTCTAACCGTGCAGTATATGGAGCGGGCTTACGCAGCGGCTAAAATACCAGGTGGGTTTATTAAAAGAGAGACCAAACCAGGAGATTTTGAGACACTCACTTCACGCATTATCGACCGATCATTGCGTCCTTTGTTTCCTGCTGGTTTTTGTTATACGGTTTCTATCACCGTGATGGTGGTGAGCTCAGATACACAAGTAGATATGCAAATAGCAGCACTCCATGCAGCAAATGCCGCCTTGTATGTCTCCGATATACCTGTAACAAAAAGCATAGCCGCGGTGCGTGTGGGTACGGTAGGAGATGACATCGTACTCAACCCTACACTCGCGCAACAAGCCAACAGCGAACTTGATTTGTTGGTTGTTGGTTCAGGAAAAGATGTACTGATGATAGAAATGCGTACACTTGCCACACAAGGTGAAGAGGGTCAATGTGCCAATGAGTTTGACGAATCAGCATTGGTTGATGTCATAGCAATCACAGCCGAAGCCATCAACGAATCAAGCTTGAGCTACACAGAAGCATTTGCTCCTGCGGTAAGAGAGCCTTTGACGCTTACTCTGATTTCACAGAAGCTTGATGATTCGCTGTATGATTGGATTGAAAAGACCTATGCTGGCGAGGTTGCGCAAGCAATAGCACATATGGCAAAAAGTGAACGCTCAAGCGAGCTTAAAAAAATACGCACCCAAATCATAGAAGCACTTGCATCTAAAGGGAGCGAAGTTGACAAGGAAGTGATTAGCAAAGTCTTAGAGCAGTATAAAAAATCTGTTGTCAGAGCGATGATTTTAGACAAACAGATGCGTGCTGACGGTAGAGGGCTTGACGAGGTAAGACCAATCTCCATACAAACCAATCTCTTACCTTCAGTACACGGTTCCTGTCTTTTTACGCGTGGGCAGACACAGGCTTTGGTAAGCGTGACGCTTGGAGACAAGAAAGATGCACAGATGTATGAACTCATCACTGAGCGTAACAGTCTCTCTGAAAACTTTATGGTGCATTATAATTTTCCAGGTTATTCTGTGGGTGAAGCGAAATTTATCGGTGCACCAGGACGCAGAGAACTCGGACATGGCAATTTGGGTAAACGCGCACTAGAGCCTACACTTAACCTTAAATATGATGGAAGTATTCGAGTTGTTTCTGAGATACTAGAGAGTAACGGCTCTTCTTCTATGGCTACGATTTGTGGTGGTGCATTGGCATTGCGTGCGGCTGAGGTGAAGACATCCGCACTTGTTGCAGGGATAGCGATGGGGCTAGTGAGCGAAGAGGGTAAGTACGCGATACTCACCGATATCATGGGGCTCGAAGACCATGATGGCGATATGGACTTTAAGGCGGCTGGAACGGCGCGTGGTATAACAGCACTTCAGATGGATATGAAACTCGGTGGTATTGATTTGGTGGTACTTAAAGAGTCGCTTCAAAAAGCACGACAAGGACTCAATCATATTCTTGACATCATGGAAGAAGCAGCAAAAAATATCATCTCAAGTCAAGCACTGCCAAGCACGGAACATTTTATGGTGCATCCAAGCAAGATTGTGGACATCATCGGTAAAGCAGGAGCGACGATTCGTGAGATTATCGAACGGTTTGAAGTCTCTGTTGACCTTGACCGTGATGCAGGAGGTGTGAAGCTTTCAGGCGAAGATAAACATAAGGTTGCAGAGGCGAAAGCACACATAGAAAGCATCACTTCACTTCCCACTAAAAAACAGATGGAATACAAAGTAGGCGAAAGTTATAAAGGTAAAGTCAAAAAGATAGTAGAGTTTGGTGTTTTTGTCGAAATGCCAGACGGTTTTGATGCACTGCTCCATGTCTCAAAGGTAGCCAAAGAGCGTATCAATAATCTCTCTGAACGCTACAGTGAGGGTGATGAGATAACGGTTATTGTCTTAGAGCAAAATGGTAAAAAAGTTGAATTAGCAACAGCGGAGTTTATCGCTTAAAAGGGGTATTTAACGGTATTTAATCACTCTTGGGCTATAATTTTATCGTTGCATGAAGTGATTTAGTAGGGAAACAGCTTGCATTGATGTGGTTGTTGGCAGTTATCTAACTGTTTACGCTATCCGAACAGACTTCTAAAACAGTCAAAGAGACTTAAAATCTATAATTTAAAGGATATAAAATGAAAAAGTTTTTCTTACTTTTCTTGGCACTTGGTGCTGTTGCGTTTGCTGGTGAAGAGGGTGAATCTATGATTAAAGCTTACTCAGTTGTTGCTGCTGGTGTTGGTCTTGGTCTTGCTGCGCTTGGTGGTGCTATCGGTATGGGTCATACTGCTGCTGCAACTATCGCTGGTACGGCTAGAAACCCAGGTCTTGGTGGTAAACTCATGACTACAATGTTCATTGCACTCGCAATGATTGAAGCACAAGTTATCTACACATTGGTAATCGCGCTTATCGCGCTTTATGCAAACCCATTTATCGGATAAGTTTAAAGACACTAAAAGGTTGTGGTGGTTATAATTCCGCCACAACATTTTGTTGTAACCTCAGTTAAAAATATGGGTAGTACTTCAACTATCTTTATGTTATGCGTCAGTGGTGGAACGGTAGACACGCTACCTTGAGGGGGTAGTGCCTTACGGGTGTGGAGGTTCAAATCCTCTCTGGCGCACCATATCTTACTTGTCTTATCTTAATAATTTTTTCTCTATCAATAGTATTTTTTAGCAATTTTTTAAAATGAATGGCGATGAAGCCCCCAATATACGGCATTTTGTCTATTTTTTTAATCTTTTTTTAAGAGTTAACTGTGTTATAATGCTTGCATCAAAAAATAAGGAAATAGAATGACAAAAGCAGAGTTCGTAGAGTTGGTACAAAAAAATGGTGAGTTTGAAAGTAAAGCAGCAGCTGAGAGAGCAGTAAAAGCATTTATTGCATCAGTCACTGAAGCATTGGTGAAAAAAGAAACTGTATCTTTGGTTGGATTTGGAACATTTACGACTGTAGATGTGGCAGAAAAAAGCGGTACAGTTCCTGGAACTGATAAAACATATAAAAAAGCTGCACACACTGCACCTAAATTCAAAATCGGAAAAACATTGAAAGACGCTGT
>DYTF01000197.1 GCA_020726105.1 Sulfurovum sp.
CGTAAATATTGACATTATGATTTGGATTGCCTTCTGTTCCCGCTATCAGATACCTTCCATTGGGAGAGTAGGATAGTCCAGTTGGCACCGTTTCACTGTCGATTTTGCTTTGAAGATTAAGCTTGGCATCAAAAAGAAGTATCTCGTTGCTATATCCACAAGTAGCGATGGTTTTGCCATTGGTAGCGATATAGCTAAGCTTTTCATTATGGGTGTAGCTATTTAAGAGTTTTCCAGTTAATGAATGAAGTGCTATACGGTTATCCTCACCGCTTGAGATGAGAGTGTTTTTATCGGTAAACTTTACTCCATAAACAGCATTTGTGTGGAAGGTGATAGTAGTCGGCTTGTCATCGCGAAGCTTTAGCTGTGGCGATCCATCTGTGGATTGCTTCGTCGTTCCTTCTCGCAATGACGAAATATCCCAAAGTTTAACTGTTGTATCAAATGAACCCGAAGCTAGATATCTCCCATCGGGGCTAAAAGCTAGGTCAAGCACTACATCGGTATGAGATTTGAGAATATTAAGGAGTTTGCCGCTTTGGTAATTATAGAGGCGGATTTGCCCTACTGGATGATCGCCTGGCTTATCAAGAAACCCACCCACAGCCAAATATTTCTCATCTGGACTGAGGGCGATAGCATATATAATCCCCCCGCTACCAGCTTCAATTTGCCCAAGTATTTTTCGCTTTTGGGCTCCATCTCTACTGCTCCAAACTCTGATAGTTTTATCATTACTAGCACTTATGATATCACCGCTTTTGGTGACGATAATATCTTTTATCATTGCCGTATGTCCGCCTGTATCGATGGAGAGGATGGCATCATTTGCCAAAAGTGCATAGGTGAATGCCACCATCATCAAAATTATCTTTTTCATTTTTTTATTTCTCCTTTTTGTGTAGGGGCAACCCTAATGGTTGCCTAAAATATCATCATTTTGAAAACAATCTATCAATAAATTGTAAATTTCACCTCTTGATATATATTTAAGCTAAATTACTATTTCATCCTAAAACCTCTTCCCACTCCAACTTAACTATATTTCTTTTTTCTGTATCAAACTCAATTCCAACGATATAAATAGGCGTATTTAGACTAAGATATTTTTCATGATATCTTTTTTCTTTTATCTGTGCTATGGCACTTTTACCATCTGTTTTGAACTCTATGACATAAATCGCATGATTAAATTTAATCGTCATATCAATCCTGCCGAAGTTTGTAACATCTTCACCTATAAGCTCTACACCCAACGCCTTAATATAGGCATAAAACACCG
>DYTF01000017.1:0-2507 GCA_020726105.1 Sulfurovum sp.
TAAACCCTCTTTTTCATACTCCAATAATCCAAACCTTTATACGCAGCCGTGAGTAGTCCAAAAATGAGCATCGTACTTCCCATGCAGTAGGGTGCTTGCTCCATAAATGGTGCGGAGGAGGTGGCGATACTTAAGATGACAGTGACCCAAAGCCCAAAGGCAATTAAGCCAAACACTCTTTTTGCCCATGTTGCTGCGAGTAGTATATTTTCTTTCTTCATAGAAGTATTTTATCCTATTTAGATATAATTTGCCACCATAAAACTTAGGGATAGTATGCAACGATTTGAACAGTATCTGCGTGACAATTTACCGCATGTAGAGAGTTTTCATCCTATTTATGAAGAGGCACTGGGTGCGATGCTTTTAGCAGGGGGCAAACGATTTCGTCCGATGCTGTTACTTGGCATCGTAGAAGTCCATGAGCCATTACTCTATGACTCTGCACTGCCTGTGGCATTGGCGTTGGAGATGTTTCATACTTATTCACTCATCCATGACGACCTCCCTGCGATGGACAATGCACCGCTTCGTCGTGGTCATGCGACGCTGCACACACGCTACGATGAGGTAACAGCCATCTTGGCAGGTGATGCACTGAATACCGATGCATTTTATCTCATCGCCAAAGCGCCACTGCGTGCGGATGTAAAGGTTAAACTCATTGAACTACTCTCCAGAGATGGCGGTAGTCGCGGTATGGTGCTCGGGCAGGCAATAGACTGTTATTTTGAAAATAAACCATTGACGCTGGAGCAGATAAAAATACTACACACCAATAAAACGGCGAAACTCATCGCTATTTCCCTGCAAATGGGTGCGGTCATCGTGGGGCTAGAGAAACAAGCTCAAGAGGCATTGTATGAGTTTGGCATTGAACTAGGACTATTGTTTCAGATACAAGATGACATCATCGACGAGACACAAAGTGAAGAAGAAGCAGGCAAAACCACAGGCATTGATGGCAATAAAAATAGTTTTGTGACGCTTTTGGGCTTAGAACAGACGCTACAAGAAGCAGATGTTTTGGCAAAAGCCTTGCAAAGACGATTTGAAGACTTTGATGTCAAGCTACAAACAGCCCTGCAACCCCTCATGCAGCAATACTTAAACAGACACCACTAAAGGAGTAATACAATGGCAATGACAGAACAGAACAAAATGCGCAAAAAGATGGCAAATACCATCAGGTTTCTAGCAGCAGACATGGTACAACAAGCTAACTCAGGACACCCAGGTGCACCGATGGGGTTAGCAGACATCGCGGTGGTTCTAGGTGAAAAACTCAGCCACAATCCTAAAAACCCCAAATGGCTCAACCGTGACCGTTTGGTCTTCTCGGGAGGGCACGGTTCAGCACTTATCTACTCTTTGTTACATCTTTGGGGGTATGATGTCAGTCTTGAAGACCTCAAGCAGTTTCGCCAACTAGACTCCAAAACACCAGGGCATCCTGAGTATGGACACACTGCAGGGGTAGAGATGACTACAGGACCACTGGGTCAAGGCATCGCCAATGCGGTTGGTTTTGCGATGGCAGAGGCATTTACTGCCAATCAAGTGAACTCAGAAATGTGTGCACTCATTGACCATAAAGTGTATTGTCTCTGTGGTGACGGTGACTTGCAAGAGGGCATCTCGTATGAGGCGTGTGCCTTGGCAGGACATTTGAAGCTCAAAGATTTGGTGCTCATCTATGACTCCAACTGCATCACCATAGAAGGTGACACAAACATCGCGTGGAGTGAAGATGTGGCGGCACGCTTTAGGGCACAAAACTGGGATGTCAAAGAAGTAAATGGGCACTGTTACGATGAGATTGAAAGAGTGCTAGACGAGGTAAAAACAGCCACAAAACCCACCATCATCATCGCCAATACCATCATCGGCAAAGGTGCAGGCGAACTTGAAGGCACGCACCATACACACGGTGCACCACTGGGTGCTACCATCATCGCGGAGTCCAAAGAAAAAGAAGGGTTTGACCCCGAAGCATTTTTTCAGATACCTGAGGATGTCTTACTCCGATTTAGATGTGCGCTAGAGCTTGGGGAGCTAGCCGAGAAAGAATGGATACACAGACAAAAAGAAGCCCCATTGATAGAGCAAAATGTAGCGTTAGAGAGACTGCTCAACCCCGACTTCTCCGCCATAGAGTACCCTGACTTCTCAAACGATGCCTCAGTAGCAACCAGAGACTCCAACGGTAAGATACTCAATGCCATCGCTAAAGCCATACCATCATTTTTAGGTGGTTCTGCCGACCTTGCTCCCTCAAACAAAACAGAACTCAAAGAGATGGGCAACTTCCCTAAGGGTAAAAATATGCACTTTGGTATCAGAGAGCACTCCATGGCTGCCATGACAAACGCGATGGCACTTTACGGTACGACCATCCCGTTTAATGCAACCTTTTTTGTTTTTTCTGACTATCTCAAACCTGCAGCACGCATCGCAGCACTCACGCACATCCAAAACTTTTTTATCTGGACACATGATAGCATCGG
>DYTF01000017.1:2607-28329 GCA_020726105.1 Sulfurovum sp.
GTACTTGGCATCAAAGCCAATGTCGTCTCTGTGCCATGCTTTGACCTATTCAACGAGCAAGATGCGACATATAAAAACACCGTCATCGACCCTAGCACCAAAGTGCTTGCCGTAGAAGCTGCAACCGCCACAGAGTACTACCGCTACGCCGATGATGTACTGGGTATGACAACATTTGGAGCTTCAGCACCCGCCGAATTACTCTTTGAAAAGTTCGGATTTACCCAAGAAGGCATCATGAAACGCGCATGTAAATTGATGGGTGTGGAGTATAAAGAAGTAGAGTTGGGAGAGTGTAAGCTGTAGCTCTAAAAGGTTTTTTTGTACTTTTTATGGTTAGACCTGTGTTATAATAGTAAATCTTAAGTAAAGGATTGCACTATGTCGATTGATGAAATTAAACAATTAGATGTCACTGAACGCATACTGCTTGTGGAAGAGATTTGGGATTCTATAGCCAATGAGCAGGAAAATGTAGGACTCACAGCGCATGAAAAAGAAGTTTTAGACCATAGGCTTGCTTCACTCGAAAAAGACACTGACACTTTACTGTCATGGGATGAGATAAAACACAAAATAAGAGTTTAAATGTACCGCCTTACATTTAAGCCAGAAGTTTATGATGATATAAAAACTGCCTATGATTGGTATGAGGCTCAACGGGCGGGTTTGGGTGAAGATTTTCTACTTACGCTTGAAGAATCTTATGTCAAAATAACAAGAAACCCCAAACTCTATCAAGATATTTATAAAAGTGTCAAAAGAAAACTGGTTCGTAGATTTCCTTATGGTATCTTTTTTGTACTACTAGAAGATACGATTATTGTATTGGCTGTGTTGCATACAAAAAGAGAGCCACAAGAGTGGCATAGTAGAGTATAAAATTAGAGGACAGAACCTACTCTTTAAAAAAATCTTCAATATCTATCTTCAGTATTTTTGAAATCTTAGCGAGATGTTTGATGTTGAAATGATGATTTCGGCTTCTTAACTCTACTTGTCCTTAAACCATTTGACATCTATACTATTCTGTGCTATATTATGTACAATAAAATGCACATAAAGGATATTCGATGCAAGTAGTCAATTTTACAGAGGCGCGTAATAATTTGAAATCTATTTTTGATGCGGTGTATCACAATGCTGAAGAGGTCATCGTCAACAGAAAAAATGGTGAAAATGTGGTGATTATTTCACTAGATACCTATAATGCTATGAATGAAACAGAGTATCTTTTGAGATCTCCAAAAAATAGAGAAAGACTTTTAAAATCTATTGAAAGTGCAAAAGCGGGTCGAGTTGAAACACATGAACTTATAGAAGAATGAAACTTACTTTTACGCCTGAGGCTTGGGAAGAGTATCTTTATTGGCAAGGAGTAGATAGGAAGGTGCTGAAGAAGATTAATACCCTCATCAAAGATATACAAAGAGACTCTTTCTCTGGCTTGGGAAAACCTGAACCACTTAAACATGAACTTCAAGGCTATTGGTCAAGAAGAATTACCGATGAGCATAGATTGGTGTATGAAATATTCGAAGAGAGTGTAATCATCGCCTCTTGTAGGTATCACTATTAGGTAAAAAAGAGGACTTTGAGCCTTAACTCAACATCCCTCTGACTTCATCTTCGTCTATCAAATCTTTATCATATTTGACAACGGCTATCTGTTCTGTTTCGTTGATGTAGCTTTCTACGATGGCAGGGTGGTCGGTGAGTGAAGCGACGCGTTCTCTGTCGAAGAGTGCTAGTGGTAGATAGACATTGCCTCTGTTGTTGGGGTTTGGCATGGTGCTAACCCAGATAAACCAAGCGATGCACAAAAGGGCTACGACAAGTGCCAAAGTCTCTCTGTTGTAGTGTTGCATGAGCCACCCTGCTAGTACGCCTCCAAGGAAGATACCTGTGTAGGCAAAAGTGTTGGCTACGCCCAGTGCCGCGCCTTTTTGGTGCACTTTGGCAAATTTGGCAACAAAGCTTTGTAATAGCGGTTCAAACATGTTGAAGCCGATGAAAAACATCACGACTCCTACAACAAACACCCACGAAGAAGTAGCAAAGCCCATCGCTAGAAATCCTAAGAAGATGACTACTACGGAGATTTTAAAGACTTGTTTGCCTTTGCCGTACTTTTCTCCAAAGATGGCGGCAGGTGCCATGGCAAGAAAACCAAAAATCATAGCAGGCACATAGGCTTTCCAGAGTTCGGCTTTTGCCCAGCCAAAACCGCCCACATCCGCCGCTTGTGTCAGCACCACAGGGATGATGAAAAATGCCATCGTCATAATGCTTGAATGAAACAAAAAGGTGATATACATACGCGTAAGTGCTTTGTCTTTGAAGACATCTGAAAACTTGGACTCTTCTTCTGAGTAGGAGTGTACGATATGTGGAGGGTTAGGTACGGCAGTGAAGAGTACACCGATGGAGACCACCGAGAGTATGGCGGTGAGCCAAAAGAGTTTATCAACCCCCCAATAGCCCCCTACGAGTGGTGCGATGACCATGGCTGCTGCAAAACTAAGGGCGATTGTGCCTCCCATGATGGCCATGGCATGCGCGCGTTGCTCTTCTTTGACGAGGTCAGCTATCATCGCGGAGACCACAGAGCCAATGGCACCTGCACCTTGCAAAAACCGTCCGAAGAGCAGCATATAGATATTGTCAGAGAGTGCTGAGACGACAGAGCCTACGATGAAAATCAGTGTGCCAAACAAGAGCACTGTTTTACGGTCAAACTTGTCTGACATGACACCAAAAGGGACTTGAAAAAGGGCTTGTGTTACGGCATAACCTCCGACAACCACACCTGCTAAAAACGGAGTGCTTCCCGGTAGGTCAAGTGCAAAAATGGAGAGTACAGGAAGTACAATAAAAAGCCCGAAAAATCTCAAGGCTACGATGAAGCTAAGGGGCAAAATCTGTTTAATCATGGTGATACCTTTAATACGATAAAATTTAAAATACAGTGCAGACAGCAAGATAGTGTAAAAAAGGTTAAGGGTTGATGAAAATCGTTTTGGCAACAGGTAATAAAGGCAAGCTTCGTGAGTTTCAGCAGATGTGTAAAGAAGAGGTGACACCCTTTTCTGAGCTTTTGGAACTTTTTGACATCATAGAAGATGGCGATACTTTTGCGCAAAATGCACTCATCAAAGCCAGAACGATATATGAGAGGCTGGGTGAAGAGTTCGTGGTGATAGCAGATGATTCGGGACTCTCTTTGCCTCTTTTAGGCGGTGCGCCAGGTATCTACTCTGCACGGTATGCCGGTGAGCAGGCAAGCGACACAGAAAATCTACAAAAGCTAATAGAAGCCATCAAAGAAAAAGGCGTTCACTCGACCCCCGCGTATTATACGGCTGCGATTGCAATCGTGAGCAAATATGGAGAGTTCGTGGTGCATGGCTGGATGCATGGGGATGTGGTGGATGAAGCAAGAGGAGAAAAAGGCTTTGGATATGACCCTATTTTCATCCCAAATGGCTGCACGCAGACACTCGGTGAGTTGGATGATACGGTGAAATCAACCATTTCGCATCGTGCGCAGGCGTTGGCATTGGCAAAGCCTATCATTAAAATGTTACAAAGTAAATAGGAAAGAGAGTACCATGACAAAACAAGCATTTATGCAAGACTTACAAATCATTTATGATGAGTTGCAAACAAGACAGGCAGAACTCAATAGCTACTTTGAACTCTTAGATAAAACAAAGGGACACCCAAAAGCAGAAAAACTCATCACCTTTTTTTTAACGATGCTCAACATCCCGCGTGATGATGAAAGCTATATGGCGGCACTGACGCGTTTGGTTTCTTTGCGTGAAGATGCTTTGGTGGAAGTCATGAAAAAAAACGGCTTTGATGAGCAGAAGATACAAAAGAAAAAAGAGGTGGCGTATGGCTTTGTCTATGATTTTCACATCCAGCGCCATGAAGCACTCATACAGTGGTGTGAGCAAAAAAAACTGCTTACGCCTTTTTACCGTTCGTTGATTTATGGGGTGCATTATGTGGGGCAATACATGACACTGTGGCAAAGTGAATGGACGCGCCACATCCTGCACACGGTCAATCTGGAACTTGGCGAGATGTTCAATGGGGATGATGCAAAGGTCTTTGAGATGCTCCAACGCGAGTCTTTGCTCGATAAAGACAGTAGTGGGAATGTGGGCGATAGATGTTACTCGGTGTTACAAAAAGAGGATGAAGGATTTAAGTCGGTTGCCTATGCTGAGGCCTTTCCAAAACATGTACAGAGTGTAGCAGGTGCACTCGAACAGCTTGTGAAGCGTTTGGCGTTAGAGCAAGATGATGTCTTTGGTCAAAAAGAGGAGTGGATAGCGTACTTTACTGCCATCAAAGAGGCGCTTGAGCACAGCGTACCGGATGAGCTAATCGGGAAATGGGCAGAAGTGGACAGAAGATGGATGGCGGTTAAAACCCCTTTGCAAGTGGGGCATCCTTTGGAGTACTATGAAGACCATTATAGAAAAGCCGTGGCACTGGAGTGGGATTTGCGCATTGTCAATCCTGCACTGCAAAGCAATTCTTCGACAAAAGAGAACATCAAACTTTTTGCTTCCCCGATGGCAAAAGGTTTTGGTGCGGATGCGGAAAAAATCATAGCAAAAAACCTCACACAGGTCGAGGAAACACAGCTTTATATCGGTCAACCGATGCTCTACTACGCAGCAGAGTTTAATGGTTTGTTCTCAGCCCAAGTCGTGCCCAATGACGAGCAGGTCTCAGCCGAACTTGGTAAAAAAATATTTGCCTATGCAGATTTTGTGCTGCAGGGTAAAAAATCTAAGCCCATTATGAAGCTTAGTGTAGAGATGATGGGCGAAACATTTGTAAAAGCACAACGAGCACTCATGGAGACCAATCCAGATTTATGGCAGGAGTTGTACGACATTTCGACAGTGGGACATGAGTATGGACATATCTTATGGATAGACTCTGACACGGAGATGAAGATGAACCTCTCAGGGCAGTTCAAAAACATCGAAGAGTTTAAGGCGACAACAGGCGGGCTCATGGCATTTTTTGCCAATGAAAAAGAGGCACTCAAGCACCATGTAGTGGATGACTTGGTATCTCGCGCGGTGGGTTTGATGGCATGGAGAGAAGTGGGTGAAGTCTTGCCGTATTATTGTGAGGGTTTAATCCATTTGGATATTCTCTTTGCATCGGGGATTGTCACTTATGATGATACCATCACTATTGACTACAGCAAGTACGATGCCATGAAAGAGGCGTATCAGACAGCGTACCAAAATCTAGCAAAACACTATCTAAACAAAGCAGATGCACAGCTTTACTTGGGTGAGTATACCGTGAAAGTTACAGGTATTTATTTGCCTAAAGTGGAGAGCGTCAAATCCTTTGTTGAACACTATTATGCCCGCTACAAAGCAATAGGGCAGCAGACTGTGGTGCTTTTGTGATAAGTGGTTTTACTAGAACTTCCACACCATTTTTTACGATACTCTAACCTTTTTTTAGCTATACTCTTGTTTATTTACGCCGTCGTCATGATGGCGATTGCGAGGATACTTTATGTTACTTTTTACACCTGGACCTACACCTGTACCTGAGTCAGTGCGTTTAGCAATGGCAACCCCGACACTTCACCACCGAACAGCAGAATTTGAAGCCATTTTTAAAGAAGCACGGGAGCGTTTGATGCGCCTTTTAGGCATGGATGAGTGCGTGATGCTTGCCTCTTCAGGTACAGGCGCGATGCAGGCGTGTATGTTGAACCTTTGTGCAAGTAAAGCATTGACGGTGAACTCTGGAAAATTTGGTGAGCGTTTCGGGAAAATCGCTGATGCGATGGGGATAGAGAAGGTTGAACTCAAATACGAGTGGAATACGCCTTGTTCGGTTGAGGATGTAGAAAAAGCACTGCTTGACAATCCTGATATCGATGCGATGTTCATACAAGTCTGTGAAAGCGCAGGGGGGCTTCGACACCCCGTGGAAGCGATTGCAAAAAGAGTCAAAGAGATCAACCCCAAGATCATGGTGATAGCTGACGGGATTACGGCGGTGGGTGTGGAGAAAATCGATGTAAGCCATATCGATGCACTGGTGACGGGAAGCCAAAAAGCTTTGATGCTCCCTCCAGGGCTTGCGATGATAGGACTCTCTGCGGCTGCGGTACAAAAAACAGGTGAGGGGAAAGATTATTATTTTAACCTTGCCACGGAGATCAAAAATCAGCAGAAAAATACCACAGCATGGACAGCTGCCACGACGCTGATTCAAGGACTCAATGCCATTTTTGATGAGATAGAAAAAGAAGGTTTTGATGCCTTGTATGAAAACACGATGGCTAGAGCAGCTGCAACGCAGGCAGCCCTTGAAGCGATTGGTTTTTGCATGTACCCGCAAACGCCTGCGCTTTCCATGAGTACGGTGTATGATGACGATGCAGAGCCTATCCGTAAACTGCTCAAAACCAAATATGCGGTCAATATGGCTGGTGGACAAGACCACCTTAAAGGCAAAATTTTCCGTATCAACCAGATGGGACTCATCCCTGTGTATGAGTCTGTGTGGGTTGTTAGCGCCATAGAGTTGGCATTGGCAGACTTGGGAAGACGAGCCTTTGATGGCACAGCAAGCCGTGTTTTTAATGAAACCTATTTTAAAAAAGCATAACCAGATGATATTTGAACACGAAATTCCTACTGGGTCCAAACTCTACTTTGGTGAAAGTGCGAAGATAAAAAGAAATATCGAATCCATCGCTAGCGAGATGCTTTCCAAGCGTGGCTTTGAAGAGATAGTGACGCCTCTTTTTTCGTATCATCAACATGATGCTTTTGAAGACAAAAAACCGTTACTGAGACTCAACGATGAAGAGAACCATGAGGTGACATTGCGTGCTGATTCTACGGTGGATGTGGTGCGCATTGTGACCAAAAGATTGGGGCGAAGTACGGAGTCAAAAAAATGGTTTTACATTCAGCCCATCGTGACTTTCCCCACTAAAGAGCAGTATCAAATTGGTGCAGAGGTGATTGGGGGGACATTTGAAGCGATTGCAGAGACAACCACGCTTATTTTGGAGCAGATCGGTATTCATCCTATCATGCAGCTGGCAAATATCCGCATTCCGCATCTTCTTAATGAAAAATACGGTGTGTCACTGGCGGTACTCAAATCTATGCATGTTGAACAGATAGTTAACGCCGATTTGCCTTGGATAGAGGCATTGTTAAGGCTCAGCAGCGTGGACGATTTGGACGATCTTGATGTATTTCCTTCTGACATCAAAGCGGAGTTGCTCAAAATGAAAGAGGCTGCCCAAAAAGTGAAGTATGACAATATGGTCATCTCTCCACTTTTTTATGCCAATATGCGGTATTATGACTCTTTGACCTTTCGCATGTTTGAAGACAATACACTGTTGGCAACAGGCGGTATTTACAATGTTGAAGGCATAGAAGCCGCAGGATTTGCACTCTATACAGATGAGTGTATCAGCAATAAAATGAGCAAAGAATGATGATTGTTGATTTTAATAAAATGAATAAGGTAGGGTAGATGAGTAAGGCAGATTTGATTGTAGGTCTCCAGTGGGGAGATGAGGGCAAAGGAAAGATTGTTGACCATATGGCTCAGACACATGACTATGTCTGTCGTTTTGCGGGCGGGCACAATGCAGGGCATACGATAGTCATTGGTGAGACGAAGTACGCGCTTCATCTTATCCCTTCTGGTGTACTCAATCCTAAGGCTAAAAATATAGTCGGAAACGGTGTAGTGCTTTCACCTAAAGATTTTATCAAAGAGATGCAACAGTTTGACAATTTGGAGGGCAGATTGTTTCTTTCGGACAAAGCACATGTTCTTCTTCCCTACCACGCACAGATTGACCAAGCAAGAGAGCGCATGAAAGGTGATAAGGCCATCGGTACAACAGGCAAAGGCATCGGACCGGCGTACGGTGACAAGATCGCGCGTATCGGGCACAGACTGGGAGAGATTTTAAATCCGCAGAAATTGACATCTAAAATCGTTGACTATTTTGCGATGAATAAACCAGTGTTTGAAGCGATGGGTGTAGCAACACCTGTTGCAGCAGAACTTTTGGTTGAGCTTGAAGGCTACAAAGCTGTACTCGCTCCTTTCATTACCGACACAACACAGATGATGTGGCAAATCATGGATGAAAATCAAAAAATACTCCTAGAAGGGGCACAAGGAACGATGTTAGACATTGACCACGGTACTTATCCGTATGTGACATCTTCTACGACAGTGAGTGCGGGTGCGTGTTCAGGGCTTGGGATTAACCCGAAAGATATTGGTAAAGTAACAGGTATCGCTAAAGCATACTGCACACGGGTAGGAAATGGGCCTTTCCCGAGTGAAGATTTGGGTGAAGAGGGTGAAATACTGCGTAAAAATGGTCATGAATTTGGCACAACAACAGGTCGCCCACGACGATGTGGTTGGTTTGATGCGGTGGCGATGCGTCATGCGGTACGGGTGAATGGTGTTGATCAGATAGCGCTCATGAAACTTGATGTCTTAGATGGTTTTGCTGAGGTGAAAGTCTGTGTAGCCTATGAAGTAGAGGGCAAAGAGATTAATTATGTGCCTTATGACCTAGAAACGGCTACCCCTGTGTACCAAAGTTTTCCAGGTTGGGATAAAACTGAAGGTGTTAGAGTTTTTGATGCCCTCCCAGAGACTGCAAAAAGCTACATCTTGGCACTTGAGGCGATGGTAGGCACAAAGATAGGTATCATCTCCACCAGTCCAGAACGCGAAGATACCATTATACGATAAGCCGTGCGATTCGTCGCTTTTGCAATATAAATAAGGAGTAAATAGCATGAGATTAAAACCACAACAAACAGGATATGTAGCAAGTAAAATCGGGATAGATCTTGCCAATGCCCCTTTTATAGCTATGCCAAAAGGTAAAGAAGCCGTCGTTGCAACCTGTAAAAAAATCATAGATGAAAACCTTGCAAAAGAGCATGCGCTAGACGAGAAAGTAAAAAAAATATTAGATGAAAACTATGATGAGATAGAGTTTCAGCATGCAGATGAAAGACAGCTTTTTTTTATGATTAAAAAGAAAATGGCACTTGAATATGGGGTCATTATGAATTATGATGACAGATATAATGATCTGGCGCACCTGATTTTGGATGAGTTGTATGAAAATTATCTTGCAGAATACACAGTGAATGAAAATCAGGTGAAAAATGTCATTTTTAAAGCATTTAAAGCCTTTGCGGATGCGTATGACGAGATAGACAATATCGTATATACTAAAATAAGAGGTATGGAAAAAGAAGTGGTACCGGGTTCCACTGAATATGAACTGCTGTATGAAAAATTGTATCAAGAGGAACTCTCGCGAAGAGGAATGCTCTAATGACTAAAGTTTCGCTTTATTTTGAAAATGGATTGATGCTTGAGGCAAAAAGCTTCGGCGCAGAGGGTACGGCTGTAGGCGAAATCGTTTTTAATACCTCATTGACGGGCTACCAAGAGATAGCAAGCGATCCTTCGTATGCAGGACAGTTTGTAACCTTTACGATGCCCGAAATCGGTAATGTCGGTTGTAATGCGCAAGATATGGAAAGCAAAGGCGTGCATTGTAAAGGCATTATTGTGCGTTCGTATCAGGACAGACCCTCAAATTTCAGGTCAGAAGAATCACTCTCTACGCTACTCAAAAGAAATAATGTGCTGGGCATCACCGAGATAGACACCCGTTTTATCACAAAAATACTCAGAGAAGAGGGTGCGATGATGATGATAGCCTCTACAGAGTTGCATGAGAAAGATGCGCTGAAAAAAGTATTGGAGTCTTCATCGCGCATTGAAGAGATTAACTATATCAAGCAGGTGAGCACAAAAGAGCCTTATGTTCACACGCATGCACGCTATAATGTGGGAACATTTTCTTATGATGCGCCAAAAACAAGCAAAAAAATCATCGCACTTGATTTTGGTATCAAAAGAAATATTTTGAACGAACTGACGCATGCAGGCATGGAAGTAACTGTAGTACCAAACTCGATGTCGGCTGAAGAAATCATTGCAAAAATAGATGCAAAAGAGTGCGACGGTGTCTTTTTGTCAAATGGGCCAGGGGATCCACTCATATTGAAAGAAGAGCACGAGAAGATTAAAAAACTTCTTGCGCGTAAAGTGCCTCTGTTTGGCATCTGTTTAGGGCATCAACTGCTTTCTATCGCACATGGTTACGATACCTATAAACTGCAATTTGGACACCATGGCGGAAACCATCCTGTGGTCAATGTTGCAACAAATACGGTAGAAATTACCGCACAAAACCACAACTATAATGTGCCTGAGGCTATTACAGAAGTGGCAACCGTGACACATATCAATCTCTTTGACAATACCATAGAGGGACTAAAGTATAACGATTCGCCGACCATGTCCGTGCAGCATCATCCTGAAGCAAGCCCTGGACCGCATGAAAGTGCCTATATTTTCAGCGAATTTGCTAAGATGCTTTAAGGAATAACAGATGAACATTACAATTTTATTTGGCGGGTCAAGTTATGAACATGAGATTAGTATCGTCTCAGCAATCACCATGAAAAAAGTGCTTAAAAAGTCTAACTTGACTTATGTGTTTGTCTCAGATGAGAGAGAGTTTTATCTTGTCGATACAGATAAAATCAATGCAAAACTTTTTTCTTCAGGTGTTTACAAAAAAGGAAAAAAACTGACGCTTAAAAAAGGCGGATTTTACAGTGACACGCTTTTTGGCTCGAAAATAGTAGAGGCAGATGTGACACTGAATCTCATACATGGAAGAGACGGTGAAGATGGGAAGATGGCTTCTTTGTTGGCGTTTTACGGCATGCCTTATATCTCTCCACGCTTGGAAGCATCAGTACTCTCTTACAACAAACTTTATACCAAATTTTTAGCCGAGAATCTTGGAGTAAAAACCGTCCCCTATGAATATCTTGCTAAAGATGATGAAAGAAAGATAGAGATGTCCTATCCAGTCATCGTTAAGCCTGTGCGTTTGGGAAGTAGCATCGGTGTGAGTATCGTAAGAGATGCATCAGAGCTTGATTATGCGCTTGATGTGGCATTTGAGTTTGACACAGAGGTGATTGTAGAACCGTTCATTGAAGGCGTCAAAGAGTTCAATCAGGCAGGGTGTTATACTGATAAGTGGGAACTCTCACTCATAGAAGAGCCGCAAAAAGAAGTTTTTTTGGATTTTGAGAAAAAATATATGGATTTTGCCAGAGATTCACAGGTGCTTGAAGCACAAATCCCCGATGAATTAAAAACAAAGATACAAGAGAGTTTTAAAACAATCTATGACCCTCTTTTTAAAGGAAGTATTATTCGTTGTGACTTTTTTGTCGTAGAGGGTGAAGTCCTTTTAAATGAAATAAACCCAATCCCTGGTTCTATGGCAAACTATCTTTTTGCTGATTTTGAAGCAATGGTGCACAGACTTTCAAAACACCTCCCTAAAGAGCCTACTATTGTCATCAACTACCAATACATCCATTCTATCCAAAGTGCAAAAGGGAAAGCGTAAGCTCCTCTTAGCCACCCACTATTCACTCATAAAATAATTAAAATTATAAAAAATTATATTTATATAAAATATTTTTATGTAAATGTATCAAAGTGTTAATTATTTGTTAAAAAAAATATTTTTTATATCTATTTACTACTATTTAAGTGCTTGTACATTAGAATTTAATTTATATTATTGAGAAAAAGGGAGGATTGATGAAAAAACTTTTGATGTATTTGATGCTTATGGGCACACTAAATGCAGCAAGCCAATTGGGGATAAATGAGAATTTGGGAACGATGGTTCCGCTTGATTTGACATTTATCAACGAGAAAGGCGAACGGGTAACCTTAAAGAAACTGATGGACGGCAAACCGACCATCATTTCTTTAAATTACTTTCGTTGTGCAGGTATTTGTACCCCACAACTCAACGACATGGCCAAAATGCTAGGTCGTTTGGATTTGGCTGAAAATACTGATTATAAAGTCCTCACAATTGGCTTTGCTGAAGATGAAGGCTATGAGTTGGCTGCTGCAAAAAGACAAACAATGCTCAAATCAATACAAAGAGAATTCGTGCAAGATGCATGGCACTTTGTTGTGGGTGAAAATAACGCTTCAGGTATTTTGGCAAATAAAGTCGGGTTTGTGTATGAAAAAACGGTTTCACCAGCAGGGGTGGTTGACTATGTTCATCCTGCCGCACTCATCATGCTTTCACCTGAAGGGAAAGTTACGCGTTACCTCAATGGCATCGAGCAACTTCCTTTTGATGTAAAGATGGCACTTATGGAAGCAGGACAAGGAAAAGTAGGTCCGACAATAGCAAAAAATTTGCTCTATTGTTTTGCCTATGACCCTAAAGCAAAAACATATATTTTCAAATGGGAAAAAATAGCAGGTGCGGTGATGACGCTAATCATGTTGGCATTTTTCATCTATCTTATTCGCACAAGTAGAAGAGAAGAAAACCATCAAGACAACAAAGGAGATAACTAGATGAGTAAAACCTATTTCGACGAAACACACTGTGCCATAGGGCACCCAAAAAGTACATTCATGCAGTGGATGCTTACGATAGACCATAAAAGAATCGGCATTATGTATGCCGCTGTGATGTTTACATTCTTTTTTGTAGCAGTTGCGACTGCATTTTTGATGCGTTTGGAGCTCTTTGCACCAGGTCAGCAATATATAGACGGGAACACCTTTAATCAAGCCTTTACGCTTCATGGGGTTATTATGATTTTTCTATTTATTGTTCCAGGAATTCCTGCGATATTTGGAAACATTGTTATGCCACTCATGATTGGCGCTAAAGATGTATCTTTCCCTAGATTGAACTGGTTTACCTTTTGGCTCTATATTTTAGGCTGTATTATTGCGATTTCATCATTGTGGGTCGGTAATGGCTTTGCCGATACGGGTTGGACATTTTATGCTCCATACTCGCTAACAACAGGCACAAATGTTATCTTTACGCTGGTTGCAGCTTTTGTTCTTGGTATGGCGTCTATCCTTACGGGACTTAACTTTCTAGTGACAATTCATAGACTTAGAGCACCAGGTATGACATTTTTCAAAATGCCACTCTTTGTATGGGGTATCTATGCAACTGCATGGATTCAGCTTCTGGCTACGCCTGTTGTAGGTATTACGCTTATACTTGCGATTATGGAAAAATATTTTGGTATTGGTATCTTTGACCCTGCAAAAGGTGGAGACCCTGTATTGTTTGAACACCTCTTTTGGATTTATTCTCACCCAGCGGTTTATTTGATGATTTTACCTGCTTTTGGTATTATGTCTGAGATTATCCCTGTATTTTCAAGAAGAGAGATTTTTGGCTACAGAACCATAGCACTTTCATCGGCTTCTATTGCGGGTATCGGGTATTTGGTATGGGGTCACCACCTTTATACTTCTGGTATGGCAGATATTGCTAAAACAGTATTTTCATTTTTGACTTTTTTTGTTGCTATTCCTACAGGTATCAAGTTTTATGACTGGATTGCAACCATGTACAAAGGTAAAATTGTGCTTGCAACACCGATGTTATGGGCACTAGGGACTATTATTACCTTTGCTATCGGTGGGCTTACTGGGGTTACTATTGCGATGATTGGTGTCGATATTCACCTTCAAGATACCTACTATACCGTAGCACACTTTCACTATGCGATGCTTGGCGGGGTTGTGTTTTTGCTCTTTGCAGGATTGCACTACTGGTTTCCTCTTGTAACGGGCAGAATGTACAATGAGCCACGAGCAAAAATAGCTTTTTATTTGAACTTTATAGGCTTTAACCTCTTGTGGTTTCCGATGTTTATAGCAGGATACCTTGGTATGCCACGCCGTTATTTTGATTATTTGCCAGAATTTCAAATCTATCATCAAGCTTCTTTTATTGGAGCGGTTATTTTTATCGCAGGTCTTGTTTATATGTTTTATGTCTTGATTCAAGGATGGGTAAAAGGACCTAAAGTGGGTGTAAATCCATGGAGAGCAACGACACTAGAATGGCATTTGCCTTCATCTCCACCACCACTGGAAAACCACTCTAAAGTACCGTATGTAGATTTTGATCCGTATGAGTATTACCATGGTGAACCTGTAGTGAAATTTGATGAAAATATGAGAAGGATAGACTGATGGCACACGCGTATGTACCTGAAATCGCGGTAGACCGCGAAGGAAATGAACATATAGTTCAAGGCTGGCAAGATGATTTTTACGGCGGTAAATTAGGATTTTGGTTGTTTATGCTCACAGAAGTGATGATGTTTGGCGGGATGTTTCTTGCTTTGGCCTACTATAACACACTGCATCCGCAAGAGTTTTTAGAGGCATCTGCTTCATTGAACAGACTTTTGGGGGGAACCAATACGGTCATTTTACTTGTCTCGGCACTCACTATGGGTCTGGGGCTTCTTAAGATGAGAGCAGGTGATGTAAAGGGTGCCAAATTGATGATTTGGGCTACTATTTTACTGGCCACTATCTTTTTAGTGATTAAAGGCTTTGAATGGTCAGCAGAATACCATCATGGTATCTTTCTTATGCATGGAGAAATGCTACCTGAATCAACAATGGCTTTTGGTAAAAAACTCTTTTTTGGTATGTACTTTACAATGACAGGTTTGCATGGGGTTCATATTATTATCGGCATTGGTTTGATGTTATGGTTACTTAAGCGCATCAATGCCAATAAAGTAAACCCACAACATTATATTTTATATTTCAATATCGCACTCTATTGGGACATTGTGCACCTTATTTGGGTATTTGTATTTCCATATTATTACATGATGGGCGCAGCAACAGGAGGAACAAGTGGGCATTAAGACAACAGTAAATTATCAAGAAGAAAAAGCAGTTTATTTTAAAGTACTAGCAGGATTGTTGCTTTTGACGGCTATCACCTTTATTCAACCCCATTTATTTATGGCACAGTCGACATTTATGGCGCAGATGCTGATTGCAGTTATTAAGGCATGGTTGATTGTTATGTATTATATGCATTTAAAAGGTGAGAAGCTTATTGGAGCAATGGTTATTTTTGCCTTATTGCTGGTATTGGTATTCTTTGTAATAGTCATTGGTATAGATGTATCCCATTTTCAATTTAAGGGCGAAAGTTATATTACTGAGCCTATAACAACTGGTGTAACGCAGAGTGCTACACCAACGCACCACTAGGAGTCATGATGAGTAATAGCTTACAAGGTTTTGATGTAAGAGCTGCAACCTTTGCAGCCGATGTTGAACAGGCATTTTGGGTAAACTTTTGGATATCAATCGTTTTGTTTCTCTCGGTAGTTGCACCGATGATTTATTTTGCTTGGAAATACAATGCAAATAAAGTAAAAAATGAAGATGTCGAAAATGTTACGCACAATACGGCGCTCGAGATTGCATGGACACTGATACCAACGGCGATGTTGATGGTACTTTTTTATTATGGATATACTTCCATGCAGGTACTCAGGACTATGCCTGCTGAGAGTGAGAGTATTGTGGTCAAAGTAGAAGGATTGAAGTGGCAGTGGAGGTATGAATACCCTGCAAATGCAAACGGACATATACATAAAATTGGTGGTGCATTCCAAAAACCAAAAATAGATGACAAGGGCAAAGTGATAGAAAAGGGTACTATGGGCATAACCGCTCTTTATGTACCAGTTAATACCAATGTTATTTTGGAAATGTCTGCGCCTAAAAATGATGTGATTCATTCATTTTTTGTCCCTGCTTTTCGTATGAAAGAAGATGTCGTTCCAGGACGCACAACCAAGCAGTGGTTTAATGCTACTGAAGTGGGTGAGTATGACATTGAGTGTGCTGAGTACTGCGGTACGGATCACTCCTATATGTACTCCAGATTGGTAGTGCTTCCACAAAAAGAGTATGACGCATGGTTTAACAGCGCAGAAGATACACCCAAAGGTAATTTCACTAAAACAGGTGATGCTCTCTTGCAACGACATGGGTGTACCCAATGCCACTCAATTCTAACAGATGAAATGAAAATAGGGCCTTCTCTTAAAACGAGATTATCCAAAGAACAAGTATTGCATGTGATTGAAAAAGGTCAAAATAAACTTGGCTATGATATGGGAGCTATGCCTGCTGGTTTAGCGACTGGCACAGATGCACAAGAGATTGCCGCGTATGTAGCTGGTGGTCTCAAAGGCGAAAAGCCTGCATCATTTGCTGCATGTACTGCCTGTCATGGTGAAGACGGTAGAGGTATGGGCGGACTTTCTCCTGACCTTGTTGGATATGACGCGACACTTTTAGGCCATGTTTTCAAAAATGGTAAAGAGGGCATGATTGGTAGGATGCCAGCATTTCCAGAAATACCAGAGGATGAGATTTCAGCTATTGCCAAATACCTAGAGAATATTGGCAAATGATAAAAGATTTTTTCGTCGTCACAAAGTTTGTACTCTCTTTTGCCGTGAGTCTTTCGACACTTTTTGCTTATATGATGGCAAAAGGTGATGTGGGGCTTGATATGGTGTTTGCCACTCTTTCTGTGCTGCTAGTTGCCATGGGTGTATCAACACTCAATCAGGTGCAAGAGTATAAAACAGATGCTAAGATGGAAAGAACAAAAAACCGCCCTATTGCTGCAGGCAGAATGTCCCCACAGACGGGGATTATTATTGCAGCAGTATTGATATTTTTCTCTTTGGTTTCTATTTATAGTTTGCTAGGCATGACGGGTGTCAATATTTTTATGTTCGCTTTTATTTGGTATAACGCGATGTATACACCTTTGAAGAAAAAGAGTGCCTTAGCGGTCGTACCTGGCGCGATTTTGGGTGTTATACCTCCTGCCATAGGCTGGCTTGTGGCGGGTCACTCGCTGATGGAGTTAGAGTTTATGGCACTGGCTCTATACTTTTTTGTTTGGCAGGTTCCACACTTTTGGTTGCTTGTGATGTTGTTTCATGGAGACTATAATGATGCGGGCTATCCTACCGCCATGCGTCTTTTTGGGCAGGCGAGTCTTCAAAGATTGACATTTGTATGGCTTATTTTGACCATACAAACAGGTGTCTTTCTTGTGTGGGCATTTCAAGTATACTCTGTAAGTATTGGACTTTGTGTGCTTGTTGGTGTTTGGGCGTTTGTGAGTTCATTGGAGCTTTTAAGTGAAAAGTTTGAACTTAAGAATGCCCGTTCTGTTTTTTGGAAGATTAATGCGGCATTTTTGCTGATTATCATAGTTATTAGTGTTGATAACTACATCAAGCACCATGCTTTCTAGTCACTTGTTTTATTGTAAGGATTGTTGATGTTAGAAAAAAATTATTCGCTTGAAGCCATTTTAGCATCAGTCAGTTATTATAAAAAACCAAAGGCAAAAAAACGCTTGATTTTTGATCAATCCGCCTTAGGAGGGATTAGTAGCAGATGGGTAATAGTCTTTTTTTTTACTTTACCCGTCGTGGAATATATTGCCATTTTTAATCCTTGGGTATTTGATAGGTTGGGCATCGCTCAGGCAATCATTTTTTATATCATCTTTCTTTCGATGCTGATGATTATGGTTATTGCTTTAGGGTTCATCAATAACCATAAGGTTATTCGCCAGATTACACCCTCATGGAGGCGACATTTCCCCGACATTGAACTTGAGTGGGTACTCTCATCGGGCACCACACCCTACAAAGATTTCTTTACGCACTATAGCAGTGCTTTAAATGAAAATTTACAAGGAGAAGCACTTCATAATAGCCTGAAAATAGCATTTTATACCATGCAAGAAGAAAATAAAGTTCTGTTTGAAGCGATGAAAAATCGTAGCTCTAGAACATCTTAAAAAGAGTAGCTTAGTCCTATAAAAATCAATATTTCTGATAGATTAAATAGGACTAATTCTATCCCACAGCAGAAATACATACAAGTTATTCGTATCAAATGTAACCATTGGTATCAGGTCTGAGTATCAAAACAGCGTTTAAGTCTACACATAATCAAAAAATATTATAATTATAATTGAATGCTGTAATACCTTGCGGCATAGAATTTATTTAAGGGGGTTATGTATGCAATCAAATGCAACATTGGAGTATGACTATTCGCTGGCAAAAAAGTTTACTTATCTGACTATTTTGTTTGGAGTTTTGGGTATGTTAATCGGTACGCTTATTGCCGCACAACTGGCATTTCCAGAATTGAACTATCTTTTGGGAGAGTATGGAACTTTTTCAAGGCTAAGACCAATTCATACCAATACGGTTATTTTTGGATTTACAGTATCTGGTGTTTTTGCAACATGGTTTTATGTGGGGCAAAGGGTACTTAAAGTATCCATGGCTGAGTCAAAATTTTTGATGTTTATTGGAAATCTTCAGTTTTGGATTTATTTTGTTGGCGCACTTCTTGCGACCGTCTCTTTGTTTTTTGGTTTTTCTACAGCGAAAGAGTACGCAGAGTACGAATGGCCGTTTGATGTGGTGATTGTTTTGGTATGGGTGCTGTGGGGTATTAGCATTATGGGACTTATAGGAATCAGAAGAGAGAAAGCATTGTATATTTCAGTGTGGTATTACCTTGCCTGTTTCTTGGGTGTTGCGATGCTTTATTTGTTTAACAATATGGCTATTCCTACTTATTTTGCTACTGAGGGTCTTGGCAATGTATTGCACTCGGTTTCAATGTACTCAGGAACAAACGATGCCTTGGTGCAATGGTGGTACGGTCACAACGCAGTGGCATTTGCTTTTACAGTGCCTATTATTGCGATGAGTTATTACTTTCTTCCAAAAGAGTCAGGACAAGCGATTTATTCGTATAAGCTCTCTTTGCTTTCATTTTGGGGTTTGATGTTTGTCTATCTTTGGGCAGGTTCACACCACTTGCTTTGGTCAACCGTTCCAGATTGGATGCAAACTATGGGCTCTGCATTTTCTATAGTGCTTATATTGCCATCATGGGGATCTGCTATTAACATGCTTCTAACGATGAAAGGTGAATGGAATCAACTCACGGACAATCCATTGATTAAGTTTATGGTTCTAGCCTCAACATTCTATATGCTTTCTACGATTGAGGGACCTATTCAGGCCATTAAATCTGTCAATGCGATAGCACACTTTACAGACTGGATTCCAGGACATGTACATGATGGTGTTCTAGGTTGGGTTGCATTTATGATTATGGCTTCAATCTTCCACATGGCACCGCGTATGTTTAAGAGGGAGCTATACTCCAAGAAGTTGATGGAACAACAGTTTTGGATTCAGACAACGGCTGTTGTGCTGTACTTTACTTCTATGTGGATTGCGGGTATCACACAAGGTATGATGTGGAGAGCAGTAGATGAGTATGGTAACTTGATGTATAGCTTCATCGATACAGTAACGGTATTGCACCCATACTATACGATTAGGGCAGTAGCGGGTGTATTGTATGTGACAGGTTTTATAATGTTCGCTTACAATATTTTCAAAACAATGACTGCAGGTAAAGTGCTAACGCAAGAGCCTCAGTTTAGAACGCCTATGGCATAAGGGAGGTAGTTAGTATGTTTTTTCATTGGTTAGAAAAAAACCCATTCTTTTTCGCTTCGGCAGTATCGATTGTTATCTCGTTTGCAGGTCTCATTGAGATAGTGCCAAACTTTGCAAAAGCGGCGCAACCGCTTGTAGACATGAAACCGCGTTCAGTCCTTGAACTTGCGGGTAAAGATGTTTATATGAAAGACAATTGTAATACTTGTCATTCACAATTGATTCGTCCTTTCAAGTCTGAAACAGACCGTTATGGGGACTACTCACTCTCTGGTGAGTATGCGTACGATAGACCTTTTTTATGGGGAAGTAAGCGAACGGGTCCAGATTTGCACCGTGTAGGCAACTACAGAACAACAGATTGGCATGAAAATCACATGCTTAATCCTGCATTGATTGTGCCAGGCTCTATTATGCCAGCCTATAAACACCAGTTTACAAATTTGGCTGATATTGAAACAGCGTACGCAGAAGCTGTAACGGTTAAAAATATTTTTCATACACCTTATGGGGATGAGTTTCAAGGAACAAGAGCTGCTTGGGAAGCGTATAAGCCAACAGTCTTAGCGGAAGCGGCAGCCATTGCTGCAGATATGAAAAATCAAGATGTGAAAGATGCAGTTGCTAAAGGTGAAGTACCTGAAATTGTAGCGCTCATCGCATACCTGAATAGCTTAAAATAGTAGGGCAGGATGGACATTAGAGAACTTCAAGGCTATGCCTCATTCTTTATGACCATTTTTTTGGTGATTATGCTGTACGGGTATATTATACATCTATACAGATCTGAGAAAAAAGGTGAGAGGGATTATGAAAAATACGGCAAAATCGCACTGGATGACGAAGTCACCAGTACACCCGTAGAAGATAAGCCTGCTTCACAAAGAGACTATAAGGAGGAGAATAAATGAATGGATTAATGATAAAAGCATTGGGCTTTTCGGCGTTATTAATTGTTGCAACAATTGCTGTTGTTATGAGTTTAGATATTGATATCATGGGAGATTCTGTTAATGCGATAACCATGGGTGGTGCAATTGCAATCGCAACGATAACAGCAGCGGTATCAGCAAAATATATCAACCAGATGAAAACAGACACAGCAAGTGGTGAGCTTGCAGATGAAAATTGGGATGGTATCGGTGAGTACAAAAACGAACTTCCATCAGGATGGTCATACCTCTATTTGGCGACTTTTTGGTGGTCTATGTGGTATGGTCTTATCGGTTATCCTGTTAATGCCTACAGCCAAATTGGTGAGTACAATGAAGATGTATTGGCATATAATGAAAAGTTTGCTACAATCCATAAAGATGCAGATGCAGCAACGCTGAAAGAGATGGGTGAGTCAATCTTTTTGGTGCAGTGTGCACAGTGCCATGGTAACATAGGTGATGGGCAGTCAGGTAAAGCACAAGATTTTTCTGCAAGAATGACAAAAGAACAAGTTTTGGATGTCATTAATAACGGTTCAAACCAATTAGGCTATGCGATGGGTATGATGCCTCCAGGTATGGCAAGCGGTGCAGATGCAGAAGCGATTGCAGCCTATGTTGCTGGAGGTATGAAAGGCGAGCAACCTGCCTCATTTGCAGCATGTGCATCTTGTCATGGTGCAGATGGTAAAGGTATGGACGGTATGGCACCAAACTTGGCAGCTTATGATAATCCTCTCTTAAACCATGTGTTGCAAAACGGAAAAAAAGGTATTATCGGGAAAATGCCTTCATTTAAGACACTTATTCCATCCGAATCAGTACAAGAGAAAGCTTTGACTGTGTATATTCAGTCATTGTCAAACTAAGGAGTTAATGATGGCAGAAAATACAAATCGAAATGTTTTTGGATTTCATGGGATTGCAGGCGTATTGATATCCATAGTAGGATTGCTCATTATATTGGTTGCGCTTATAACTTTGGCGATTGATAAGCAAAGAATTGGGGTGACAAAACCATACAATCCAGCACCAATTAGAGATGTCAATAATCTTAAAATGATTTCAGTAGAGAATAAACAATTTGCATTTCAACCTAAAAAGGATAAATAATGATGAAATATATGGATAAAATTCTTTTTGCATGCTTGGCATTTTCAGCAATTGCAGCACTCTATTTGTCATTAAGTCAAAACCTTTTGTATGTAGGTTGATGTGATTAAAGCAATAATAAAGGCAGTATTGATACTTTTAGTATTGCCTTTTGTGCTCAATGCACAAGCTGTTTTACGAAATGATCTCCTGAAGCTAGAAGCACAAAAACGCATCGAACAGATGGGTCAGGAGCTTCAGGAAAAAACAGGTGTTTCACTCTATCTGATTGCTACTAATGAGCATTTTAAAGAGCGATACAATCTAGTAGCACATGCCAAACAATACGAAGCAAACATGAGTAAGCCTTATGTATTATTTATCTTTGCTCCCTATGCGACGATTACACAGAAGTCTGAGGCGAAGGGAAGAGTGGGGATTATCCCTTCTTCGGATGAAATCAAATCTTACTATGATGCTGATGCCGTACGAGATGCGACCATCAACATCATCGCAGTTAAAGACAGCAACACAGATGAAGATAAGTTTAATGTAGGCGTGCTTCAGGGCTATTCTGAACTCGCAGATGAGATTGCTACCTCAAAAGGTGTTATGCTAAAGAGCATTATTCCTGATGATATAGGTGTGATAGTGACTATTTTAAGAGTCTTAGTCTATAGCGGTACTTTAATTTTGCTATGGATTTTTGTACTTAAGCCTGCATACAGAAGGATAAAAAATGACAAACACTAGCAAGAAAACATACTGGCCACACATGATATTGGGATTTTTGGCCATCGGGCTTACTTTGAGTTACTGGACGGTGAAATCAGCTTCTTCCATGCCCGTGCAAGAGTCCAATCAATATATGCTGAAGTATCAAGCAGCGGATATTCACATCAATGAAATTTTAGAAAAAAAGATGGCGTTTGATAAAACCTATACGATTGTTCTTGTTGGCAAAGAGACAATGGTGATGACAGACAATGTCAACAGTAATCGCCCTCAAGCGGATGCGATTAAACTTTCGCATGGAGAAAATAGCTTCAGTTATGAAGTCCGCACAAAAGAGGGCAAGGTTGTGGAGGATGTCAATGCGACATTTGTACTTACGCAACCTCACAGCAGAAGAGAAGACCAAGTGTTTTACGCTGTGCCTTATCATGAAGGAAAGTATCAGATTTCTGGTGTGAATATCAATAAAGCAGGAAGATACTTGCTTCAGTTTAGAGCAGAAGTTGCAGGAACTGTCGGATACCTTGAGAGTAGCGCGTACCTCAAACCCTAAACCATCTTTGTAAATTTTTAAAGCTATAGCATAGACACTGTGCTATACTTCTTTCATGCATACACTCCATATATACCCTACCTCGCGCGCGCTAAGAGCTGTACGCCATGATGTCAAAGAAGGCAATGGTTTTTTGCCAACACTCATGCGTATGGATGAGTTTGAACGCCGTGTCATACTCATGGATGGCAAAAAACAGATTGATGCTTTAGAGCGGATATTGTTTCTTAGAGAAGCGGCTTCATTTAAGTCTTTTGAAGCCTTGAAAGTCGATAGGGCTTTGGTGCGGTTTTTTACCAAAAGTGAGGCATTGTTTCGTTTTTTTGAAGAGTTGGCTGCTGAAAAAGTAGATTTTGATACCCTGCTTGGCGCAGATGCGTATGCAGAGTTTGGGGAGCATTTGGCGATACTTGAACAACTTTTGAAGCATTATCATGATTTGCTCAAAGACAAAGGTTTGACCGATAGAGCGTTTATGCCTCATGCATATAGACTCAACGGGGGCTTTATCTCTAGCTATGATGCTATCGAGATACATCTTGAAGGGTATTTGAGTCGTTTTGAGCTTGAACTACTTGAACAAGTAGCGCAGCGTGTTCCACTCATTATTCACTATGTCACGAGTCGATTTAACCTAAAGATGCAAGAACGCTTCAAGGAGCTGGGTATCGTTTTGCCCAACGATGCGCATGTTAGCTTTAGCCTAACCGACAAATGCATAGTAGAGGCAAAAGAAAATCATCTAACAATCAAAGCACAAGTTGTTAGTGTAGAAGAGAGAACGGAGCAAATCGCGCTTGCGTTTATGCAGATTGAAAAAATGGTGACTCTAGGAATTGAGCCATCTAAGATTGTGCTTGTATTGCCTGATGAGAGTTTTAAAGAACAGTTTGTTTTGTTTGATGCCCATAAAAATCTTAATTTTGCGATGGGATTTGACTACAGCCAAAGCAGAACTTACCGCATGCTTGAGGCACTCTATGGCTTTTGGAAACAAGGTGAGGAAAAGTGGCGTTTTTTGCTAGAGCAGTACGGGTTTGAGCTAGAGCAACTTGCACTCCATGCGCCACATGTTTCCTGTGAAGTGGGACACTTTTTTGCAGTTTTGGAAAGCCTTGGCATCGCAAATGAAGAAGAAGAGCTTCGTCAACACAAAGCGCAGTTTAGCGCGCGATTTACGCAGCGAACGCTTAGCCTCAAAGAGTGGCTTTTTTTGTGGCTTAAAACACTCTCCAAGATAAGTGTTGATGATGTAAGGGGCGGGAAGATAACCGTGATGGGTGTGCTAGAGACGCGAGGGGTGCAGTTTGACGGGGTGGTGATTGTTGATTTTAACGAAGGCATTGTACCAGCAACATCAAGCAAAGACCAGTTTCTCAACTCATCTGTACGCTCCTTCGCAGGACTTCCTACGAAAAATGACCGTGAAGCATTACAAAAACAGTACTATAAACGCATCTTGGAGCAAGCAAAAGTTGCCGTGATTGTCTATAGTACTGCGGATAATAGTTTGCCTTCAAAATTTCTCTTTGAACTAGGTCTTAGTGCGGCCAAACCGATGCGTCCACCCTCACAGTTATTTTACGCACAGCCTGCATGGAACATCAGCCAAGAAGACCCTATAGTGCATGAGTTTGATGCACATGACATCACTTGGTCAGCCTCAAGGCTGAAAACTTTTTTGGCTTGCAAACGCAAATATTATTACCACTACATCACTAAGATTGAAGCCAAAAAGGAAAAAGAGCGTAATGAGGGTTCGTTTTTGCATACGCTCCTAGAGCAGAGCTTCAAAGAGCATACCCAGTTTACGAGTACCACTGTGATGCAAAAAGAGATAGACCGACAGCTAGAGATTTTATTGCCTTTTGAGGATGCCAAGACGGCGTACCAAAAGCTGCTATGGAGAGAAAAACTTCAAGGTTTTGTGCTCTCTCAGGTTGAGTATTTTGCTGCAGGTTGGCGTGTGGTGGAGCGTGAAAAAGAGGTAAAAGGCAAGATTGGTGGGCTAGAGTTTAAAGGTCGCATCGACCGTATCGACCAAAACGAGACACACACACTGGTACTTGACTACAAAAGCGGCAGTACCGCTGAGGCACAAAAGACAAAAAACATAGAGAGCGTGGATGACTTGCAGATGAGTATTTACCATCAGTTATTGAGTAGTACTTACCCAAACATCAGCCTTGCGTTTGTGAAACTCTTTGATGAAGGCAAGATGGAGGAAATCACCGCACTAGAAGAGAAAAATCAACGCCTGAGTGAAGTCATCATAGAGCTCAAACAGATAAAAAGCTTTGTGGCTAGCAAATGTGAGGATCTGCAAAAGTGCAAATGGTGTGAGTTTGCCTTGATGTGTGAAAGAGGAGAGTATTTGTGAGACATTGTTGTCATCTGCGTCACATTTGACAAAGAGTAAATATTTTCATACAATACAATAACATATATGAAAAGGATAAATATGAATACAATATCTATCTCCGAAATACAACGCAATCTTCATAAGCTTGAAGGCTTAGACATCGTAGAAGTAGTTGATAAAAAACGACATCAAGTCAAAGGCTATTTTTTAGATAAAAAGTATCATGATGTCGTCCAAGCACTAGTCAATAGTAAAGAAAAAGAGACAGCAGATAAACTATCTCAGCTTAAAAAACTCAGTCAAAATGTAACGGTATTGGAAGACAAAACTACAGATTTATGTAAGATAGACGAGGAAATGTATCGTGACATTTTTTGATACCAATGTCTTAGTTTATTTTACCATCAATCAAGATGAATATAAATTGGCTACCGCACAACAGTCTATCTACGATGCCATCAA
>DYTF01000198.1 GCA_020726105.1 Sulfurovum sp.
TTGTTAATAATATCTCTATGACCTTATTTAACAGTATAGGCATAGGTGTAGAAACTATAGAAAAAGGAGAGAACATTGAGTAATAGTTATTACGCGATTTTGACAGATATCGGAAAAGCTAAAGAGGCGAATGCTTTAGCTGGAAATGGAAATATCATTATCACTCATTTCAGTGTTGGTGATGGCGAGTTATTGCCTAATTCTTCGCAGGTTGTTTTGCAAAATGAGAAATACAGAGCCGAAGTAAGTGCTATTAGCATAAAAAATGAGACAACCGTAAAAATAGAGTGTCTTTTACCAAAAGAAATTGGTGGATTTAACATTGCTGAGATTGGGCTTTGGCAAAACAATGAATTAATAGTAGTTGCAAACTATCCTAAAAGCTATAAACCTACGCTAAAAGATGGGATTGCAAAAGATATTATTATTAATGTAAATATGGGCATTGCTGATGCACAAAAAGTTGAAATTGTTGTAGATAATAGTGTTGTAATGGCTAGTAGAGCGTTTGTGGAAGATGAGATAAGTGCTTTAAAGGCTAAGATTGAGGAAAATATAACTGCCACTACTGGTCAAGTTGCATTTTTCGCAATGACAACTGCCCCTGTGGGATGGCTAAAAGCAAATGGTGCAACGATAAGTAGAATAACTTATGCAAAATTATTTGCACAAATAGGAACGACCTTTGGAGGTGGGAATGGCTCTACTACATTTCAGCTCCCAGACTTAAGAGGGGAGTTTCTACGAGGCTGGGACGATAGTAGAGGGAATGACATGGGTCGTGTCTTGGGTTCCTGGCAGGAAGATAGTATAAAAAACCATAGTCATACATTTACAACTGGAAGTGCGAGTGACATGAATGGAGGACGCTTTCCACTTTCCGTTGATGACTATTATGGAGGACAAGCTTTTACTAACACAACAAGTGCAACTGGAGGGTTAGAAACTAGACCTAGAAATATTGCTCTGTTAGCTTGTATAAAATATTAGGAGAAAGAATATGAAAATATATAATTATCGCAATACAACAAAAGAGTACATATGCGAAAGCATAGCAGACAAAGACCCTTTAGATAAAGATAACTTTTTAGCCCCTGCTAATTCTACAATTATAAAGCCTTTAGACCCCAAAATGGGCTTTACTTGTATTTTTAATGGTAAAGAGTGGGAGTATAGAGACAATAGAGTCTATATACTTTACAATACGCAAACAAAAGAGCGACTAGAGAGCTTAGGAGAACCTACAAAAGAGGGCTATAC
>DYTF01000199.1 GCA_020726105.1 Sulfurovum sp.
AGGGAATTTGGGTTTTTTAGGATTTGGTGATGAAGCTCTATTTTACTCTTTTTTTATTAACCCTTATACTGCTGGGTTACGGTGGTAGAGGCTCGGGTGGTGCTATGGAGGTTGCGTTGCAGACACCCACAAATGAGAGCAATCAAACGCTCAAAGATGAGAATACGACAACCGATTCAAATACTTTTGTGCCTCAAGAGAGCAATACTACCTTGCAAGATAGAATCATCAAGGGATTGGGGCTACTCCTGCCTCGCCGCAGACTCTTAGCTATATCCCGATTGTCCCCACGCCTACGGGAGATTTTGGTATCAAGCTTCCTCAAAGTGTGGATCTCCCACCCCAAATGCCACCCGTGCGTCATCAAGGAAGCCAAAACTCCTGCGTAGGATGGGCAGTGGGGTACTATCTCAAAAGCTTTCAAGAACGCATTGATCAAAACACAAGCTACGGAGTCGATAGCAACTTTAGCGGTGCTTATTCACCCGCTTTTGTTTACATTATCACCAAAGAGGGCGACTCATGCGAAGCGGGGAGTTCGATTGTAGCGGGTTTGGATATTCTCAACAAGATTGGTATAGCCTCATGGCAAGAGATGCCCTGCACCCAAAAGAGCGGCGTGTGCCAAAATATCGCTCTTTCAACGTTTAGTCTTGACTATCCTATCAAGCCCCAAACGCTTCAAGTCATGAAGTATCAATTGTCTCAATAAAACCCTATTGTCATGGCACTTTTCCCTCATGAGGGCTTTATGAATCCACGGCAATACGATGATGAGTACTACTTTAAAGAGTACGATAGCAATGAGTCATTGGCAATGGCACACGCTGTAGTGGTGGTAGGGTATGATGAAAATCGAAGTGCCTTTAAGATAGTCAATTCATGGGGGAAAGAGTGGGGAAATGAGGGGTATTTGTGGATCGATTACAGTGTATTTGCCCAAATAGTCTTTGAAGCCTATATCGCACTTGATGAGAAGAGCTTGTGTCATATTCAAACCATCAATCAAATCCCAACGCTTAAAGTAATGGAAAATACCACCCTCTAAGTCAATACTCCCCTAACCGTCCAATCCTTTTCCAATGATCTTGATGGAGAGATTGTGAGCGTTGAGTGGAGAGAAAATGGTAATCTATTGGCACAAACCGCAAACTTTAGCTATACCCCAACGACTCTAGGTGAGCATAATGTGGTGAAACTTGACAATTATTCCACTCCAAATCCCCATCTTTCGTCGTATTGGTTTGACACTACATATAA
>DYTF01000200.1 GCA_020726105.1 Sulfurovum sp.
GCCCACTCTTTAGATACTAAGTAAAATCTATGTCTGCAATTAAACTCTCTGTCCTCATCTCTTTCTAATCTATTCTTTTGTTGTGTTGTGTAGTATTTTCTTTGTTTTAGTAGGTTGTGGCAAAATTGCCTTGTCTTCCCATCATCAACTCCAACATAAACCCAAACTCCATCTTCATCAGCACTTCTAATATTTATCACTTCTTGTTGATAGTTAGTTATCGCTGTCCTTGCATATGTTGTGCTGTATTTAGCTAACCCTGTATTCTCAATATCAGCTCTTATATTTGAAGCTATTTGCTCTAAACTTGCATTTGCTAATGTGTAGTTGTATAGTTGTTTCTTAACAGTTAATCCAACATCATTTCCAAGCTTTACAAAGAAATCTTTGTGCATACTTTTTAAGGTGTTTATCTTTATCAAGTCTGCTTCAGTAAATGCTGTTGTTAATCCTACCGAGTCAAAAGCTACCAAAACATCATCATACACATCATCAAAAGAGATATCAACATATTCAGCCACTAACTTATAATATCCCGCCTGTTCAAGTATTTGACTCCAAATCAAATCATATCTAAGGATATCGCTCTCACTTAGTCCTTTGAGATAATATGAAGCTAAAGAGTTTATCTTCTCAAATACATCAGCGAACTCATAATCAAAGTTTCTTGATAAATCTGTAACAGTTTCATTTTGTCTTTGATAGATACTGTCTAAGCTCATATTATAAGCCTAACTTCGCTCTTGTTTCGTTTTGGTTAATCATTCCAAAAGAGTTTATTCTTTGAAGCATCTCATTTCTTGCACTTAGATTGTTTTTAACTTTGATTATAGCTTCTGCTTCTGTTAGGTCAGGATTTTCATTCATTAGAATTTCAGCTGAAGATATTAATCCTAAGTCTATAAGCTCTTTGTTGTTTTGAGTTGATGTTGTTTTGTCTGTTGGATAAAATGGTTCTTTGAAGTCAATGTTAAATGTATCATCTATCTTCTTACTGTAATACTCACTAACCAATCTAATCATATTAAATAATTCTCTCTCATACCCTTTAAACTCTGTTTGTTGCTCTAAAGTATTTCTATCTAATCTGATGTTTTCCATTTGTAAAGCGAACCCTGAAGATACCTGTGAGGTCATTCTAAATTGATTTGGGCTTATTCCATAGTTAATAGCTAACTCATTCCCAAGCTCTGTTATAACTCTATGTAACTGTTCATAGTTAGATTGCATATCAAGTACCGATATCTCTGTATTGTC
>DYTF01000062.1 GCA_020726105.1 Sulfurovum sp.
CAACTGTTTCCCGTACATAAGATCAATACATTTTTTTTCATACTTTACATTCTCCATTTTGTGATGTTTTGTTTAAAATTGGAAGCTCTATGTCCAAACAACGGATCTCTTCGAGCGCTTCAGAGCGAAACCTATCTAGCGGTGTTCTAATGGAGTAGTACGCCCATGTACCGTGGCGTTCTACACGCAAGAAACCTCCCTCTTTGAGTATCTTGAGGTGGCGTGAGAGACGCGATTGGATCATCCCGAAACTCATCTGCAAATCGCACACACACAAGGCACCATGGGTATCTAAAAACCGTAGTATTTTGATGCGTGTGTCATCATTGAGTGCAGCGACCGTTTGTAAAAATACTTCCATACTTAACTACACTTTGAAGTCGTCCACTTGGCACCATCAGCAAAAGAAGGCTGGCAACATCCAGACCCGCCTGTAAAACTGTCACCGCCAAAAAACTCAGCCTGCTCCATCGTGTGGTAATTTTCCCAGATAATCCCCTGGGGATCTTGTACCCAGTACTTGTTTGACTTTGCATAACAGCACACTGCTTCTTTTTGTTTCTCCCCTGCCACACCAGCAGCCTGTAGTCTCTCTTCAAGTTCCTGCACCGCCTCATCACTGTCGACCTGTAGTCCCATATGATTGAGTCCTATTTTGTCTCTACCTGAAGATATCGCCAGATTCACCGCAGGTTCATCCACTAACCACTGTGCATAATCCTCTTTAAGCTTCGTAGGTTCCATACCAAAGAGTGCTGTGTAAAACTTGATGCTTTGAGCCAAATCTTCTACCGATATATGCATATGTAAACGCTTCATGATGTGCTTCCTTGTGTTTGTATTTGTAAAAGTGTAGCAGATTATAATCATTAAATCAAGATATATTGATATATTTATCTTTTTTTCGCTATAGTGTGAAAAATCATTTCAAGGGAGTGTTACTGTGTTTTTAGCCATTTTAGTTTTTTTGGTCACTTTAGTCTTTGTTATCTGGCAGCCCAAAGGGCTTCAGATTGGTACTACAGCCGTCATCGGTGCGATTGTCGCATTGGTGCTAGGCGTGGTGAGTTATGATGATGTTTTGAGTGTCGTGGACATCGTTTGGGATGCCACACTGGCGTTCATCGGCATCATCATCCTCTCCATGGTACTTGATGAGATAGGGTTTTTTGAGTGGGCGGCGATTAAGATGGCGAAATTCAGTGGCGGAAGCGGTAACAAAATGTTTGTGTACATCTTGCTTTTGGGTGCAGTGGTTGCGGCATTTTTTGCCAACGACGGTGCAGCACTCATACTTACCCCTATCTTGTTGGCCAAGATGAAGTACCTCAAGATGAACCCTTTGGCTATCTTTGCTTTTTTGATGGCGGGCGGGTTCATCGGTGACAGTGCCTCCAACCCGTTGGTCATCTCCAACCTCACAAACATCGTCACTGCTGGGTATTTTGACATTGGTTTTGTGGAGTATGCACAAAATATGTTCCTACCTAACCTACTCTCCATCTTTGCTTCCATTGCAGTGCTGTGGTTTTATTTTCGTAAAGACATTCCACTCAAAGTTGATGTCAGCACCCTACCTGAAGCCTCTAGCGTCATCAAAAACCAAACGATGTTTAAGCTCTCATGGTTCTTTTTGGCATTTTTGATGCTAGGGTATTTTGTAGGCGATTTTTACAATCTTCCTGTTTCAGTTTTTGCTCTAGGTGGGGCACTGGTTTTTTTGGCTATCGCTACATATTTTAAAGCAACCAAACCCATCATGACTATCAAAGCGGCACCTTGGCAAGTGGTGTGGTTTAGCATTGGGCTTTACATTGTCGTGTATGGACTTAAAAATGCAGGATTTACCGATGTGATTGCCTCATGGATACAGATACTCAGCCATCAAGGCAAAGCCGTCGCCATAGTGGGTACAGGGTTTCTCTCAGCGCTTATCAGTTCAGTGATGAACAATATGCCTACGATTATGATCATGGACATCGCCATCGACAAAGTGGGTTATGTCGGCAATGAAGCACTGGTCTATGCCAACATCTTAGGCTCAAACCTTGGGCCAAAAATGACACCTATTGGCTCACTCGCCACCCTACTTTGGCTGCATGTCTTGGCACAAAAAGGCGTGAAGATAGGCTGGGGAGAGTACATGAAAGTAGGACTGGTCATCACACCGCCTGTGTTGTTTGTGGCACTTTTAGGATTATTGTAAAAGCAGAAAGAGTGTTTTTGTTTTTTTTGCAAGGGAGGAAAATTCTCCCTTGTGTTTATTCACCAAAATGGTAGGTGATACCTATTTGAAAATGTAACGCCGTATTGGGAAGATACACACTTCCTACCTTTTGGTTATCGCTAGGGTTTTTGATGTCAATATCGGCCGAAGAATGTGTCGCTTTTCCTTCTAAAGAAAGATACCAACTTTCATAGAGTTGAAACTCTTTTTCTACTGCGGCTTGTATGGAAGTGCCAGCCCATTGATAACCACTGTCGGTTTGCCAAACTAAAGGAATAGCCCCTCCCCCTACTCTATGATAGCGTGTACCGTACGCAGTAATATCTGGATGTGCCACAACAAGTCCCAATCCTGCTCTAGCGATAATACCATACTCTTCAAGATTCCAAGCATGATTAAGATAAAAAAGATTGTAGCCATCTGTTATCTCAAAGTTCTCTATCTGTGGGGGTAAATCGGCACTATCTACATAGACTTTTTGGTGGATATGCTCAAACTCCCAAGCGGTATCACCATTCCATCTCCCAACACGCAACCCATAATAATACGGTGTCGTAAAAGGCTTTGTATTGAGCTTCGCGTCACGAATCGTAATGTCTCCCAAATCATGATAGATATTTAATGTTTCATCACGACTAATAGAAGTACCCGTATGAAAAGAAACTTCCCATCCCTCTTTGGCAGACAAAGGCATCATAGCCACGGCAACAAAACCCAGTAAAATAAAACGCTTCAATCGTAATACCATCAACACTCCTTTTTTGTGTTTTTAATTATAGTGCCATTATGCCTACAAAGAGCCGGTGAACCGATAGTATTAGGCATTAGCGATTGCCTCACACCACTCGATCATCGAAGCATTTGCCATGGGATTTGGAGCAACTAAAAAACTCAAAACAAAATCTTCACTTCTCTGGGCTACACCAATAGAACGAGGTCTTACACCTAAAACTTGTGCGTTAGGTATCTCTTTGCCAAAACAAAAGATAATATTTTTAGCATCTAAAATCTCAGGTGATATAGATCCTTCTTCAAGCGATGCCGTGTGTGCATAGTGATCAAAAGTAGCAATAAAAATAGCAACCTTGTGTTCATCTACTTTTGTTTTAAAAAATGCGATAATCTCATCTACGCTACCAAAACGAGTCTGAGTTTTTTTGATTTCTATCTCGTGAATAGGGTATTTTTCCATAAAAGTACTCTGTTTCATTTGTTATCCTAATAGTTATTATAAAATACGACTATATCAAAATGTTTTTGAATCGAAGATTAATCAACCTATATAAAAGGAAGCACCATGAACGAAAAACTCTATCTCTATACCATCTATCTGACGAAATCTTTAAGCAATGCCGAGATAGAACAAGCACTGGGCATCAAACTCACTAAAGGTATCGAATCGATGTTCTATGCCAAAATCGGTAAAAGTATGATGAGTTACGCAGACTTTAATGTCTTAACCCTCATCAATTGGGACAAAGAAGATATTCCCAGTGTGCTCCACCTGCTCGGCATCAAAGAGTCTTCCAATATTGCTTCAACACAAAATATCTATCAGGATTATCCCATTGAGATTGACTCCACTCTTGGGAGATTGTTTGAAATAGACAATCAAAAGATAACCCTAAAAGAGCACAGCACCATCTCTTTGCTTATCATTTCTCATGTTATCTCACAAAGCGTTGCACTGGAAGTGTATGAAAATAAACTTTCGGATTATTATGAAAGAAGCAGAAAACTACTCGAAATCCCCGACACATTTTCCTTGTTTAAACGCGCCAAATTTGCCAAATTCGCAAAGCAGCTTGTTCTGCTTCGACATGATATGATGATTGATCTCTATCTTTTAGATAAACCCAACATCGTCTGGGACAACGAAGATGCTGAAGCACTCTATAACACACTTGCACTCTCTTTAGAACTTAAGGAGCGATTTGAAGTAGTAGAGTACAAGCTTAATAGCATCAAAGATGACATGATTATGATTATGGATCTGAAAAATCACAGCCACAGTTCTTTTTTGGAGTGGATTATTATTGTGCTTATCGTAATCGAAGTGATAATGGGTTTTATGGAGTGGTTTAGACTCAAATAGCAGGGTATTTGACCCACTATACTTTAGGCTTTAGTGCTTTTGTATCTCAGCGACGATGACACCTCGCAGTGAACCCGCTTTAAAATGTGTTGCTTTGTCATGGGGGTAACTACTTTTGAGTGCATTTTGTATCTCTAGCGCGATATGCTCACCATGACACTTCAGGCAGGCAGCTTGGGTCACGAGTGCTTTGTAAACCCTTGTTGTGTTCCCCTCTTCTACTACTTTGATGTCTGTAGGGAAAAATGTTTTGGCTTTTATCTCTGTTTCATACGCTTTCATCACTTCTGTATCGGTGGCATCAGGGGCATTTTTGCCATTTCTAGTTTGCAGAGAAGTGCGTCTTACTTTTGCATAAGCTGGCAATTTCGCGTTTATCTCATCGGTCATGCGCTCCGCACTTCCTGTACAAAATGCCAATGCGTCAAGACCTGAAGGGTCTTTTTTCATATGGGCTTGAAGCTCTGTTTTCAGTGCAGTACCAAGCATCTTGATGTAGGTGATGCCTTCTTGTTTCGGGGACATTTCTGTTGCGTTGGTATCTACCGCTTGCAACAGTGTCATGCTTAGGAGTGATGTCAAGACTATTTTTGCTTTCATAGTTAATCCTTTGTTGTGGTATTTATTTGTTTTGATTATGACAAAATTACCTTAAAAGAAGCACTATACTATTTTAGTAGCGGTCAAAAACAGATACTGTTTACCTGTAATTGTGACGCGAAACTTGTGTTGCTGGAGGTATTTTTTGCAAAATATCACATCATCAAAAAGCAGTGACATTTCAGACATGACATAGTTTGGCGCTTTTGCCCCGTAAATCATCTCACTGTCTATCCAACGGCTGTTTGGAAACCCTAAGATAATCGCCGCATCTTTTTGCAGATAGTTTTGAACTAAAGACATGAAAAAAGGTTTGAAGTTGATGCTGGAACTTTGAAGTGTGCCAATGCTGATGAGCAAATCAAATCTTCCTACATTTAAAGCCTCCAAATCATTGATGTCATGGGCATGCAGTGTTACATTGTCATCAGGAAAGCGATCTCTAGCATACGCAATGGCTGTTTGCGAATAATCAACCCCTACAAACTTTATATTTTTAAATATCTGCGCTGATACACTCTTTTTAATCACTTCAAACTCGTCACCCGTGTTGATACCGAGGTTTAAAATGGCTGTTCTTTGGGTGAGTTTGGCATTGTTTAGGGCTTGGGTGTAGTAGTGCAAAAAAGCAGGCTCTTCCATCTTATTGACTTGTGAAAAAGCTGAACCTAGACCGTACTTCTCTTCTTTGGGGCTTTGGGTATCGAGGTGAAAGGAGTTCTTAGTGTGCAGTTTTTTAAAACGAAGCCTCACAAAAGGATAAGTGCTTTTCTCAGGCGTCATCATCTTACAAAACAACAACTCAGCCAAATCTACCCAAGCCTTGTAACCTCTATAGACATAGCTTATACTTTCTAGCTCAATGTGTTTTCCCGTATAGGCATCTGCAAGATCAGGATCAAGCACCTCAAAAGAGATGAACTCCCCTGCTTTGCACTGTTCAAGCTTTTTAGTAAGAAGAGGGAGTATCTCCTGCATGGATTGTGTAGTGAGTATCAACAACGGCTAGTATGTTTCATATTTATTGACATTAAGTATGAAAGTGTTTATTTTTTTCATTGGATTATCCTTTGTTTTGATTCTTCCGTTTATGAGAAGATTGAAGTTTATTTTATCTGATTTGCAGAGCGTTATTGTTTAAATATTACTGGTTTTAATTGTAGACTTAAACCAAAAGTCTGACACTTTGCTTTATAATCTGATATATTTTTACCAAGGAAACTCTGATGTTTAGCATTTTTATCGTCCGTGCCAACAGGAGTCGTCCATAAAACATTACGCACTCATCGTCATCGGTTCAGGTGCTGCGGGTATGATGGCAGCCATCACGGCTGCTCGCCAAGGCAAGTCTGTGCTTCTACTTGAAAAACTCTCTAAAATAGGTGCAAAACTCAAAGCCACAGGCGGTGGTCGTTGCAACCTGACCAACACACTTTCCAATGAAGCCTTTATGGCGCGTTTTGGCAAAGACGGGCGTTTCATGTCCCCTGCGCTTGAAGCCCTAGATTACAAAGCACTGATGGCATTTTTTAAAGAGATAGGCGTAGAGAGTCACGCACCTGACGGCTACAGGGTTTTTCCTGTCACACACAGCGCAGCAACCATCATCGAAGCGATGGAATGCGAGATGCAAAAGCTGGGTGTGACTGTTTTGTGCTCTCAAAAAGTCCTATCACTAGAGCATGACGGTAGCTCTGTTACGGGTGTTTGTACCGAAAATCAAACCTTTAGCGGTGAAAATGTCATTATTGCAACAGGTGGGATGGGCTACCCTGTGTTGGGTGCGGAGGGTGATGGCTACCCTATGGCAGCAGCTGTGGGACACACCATCACTGAACTTTTCCCTGCGATGATGCCGCTTAAAGTGAAAGAGGATTGGGTGGAGAGTTGCAGAGCGGACACCATCCCTAAAGTCACTATGCAGGTTGATATAAAAAAATATAAAAAACTTTCCGCCAAAGGTGACCTTATCTTTACTAAGGGTGGCATCAGAGGGCCTGTCGTGCTTGATTTTTCGAGAGAAATCACACCACTTTTAAGTAAGATGGGTGAAGTACCCGTACTTGTGAGCCTAACCAAAGGCATGAATGAAGAGCAAATTCGCGAACACTTCAAACAGGAGACAAGCAAAAATCCCCATCAAAATACACTAGAACTCCTCCAAACACTACTCCCACACTCTGTCAGTCTAGCCTTATGCACCCTTGCAGAAGCAGACCCTGCCCTTGGTTTAGGTAAACAAGCAGGCATCACACGAGATGCACTCATCAAGCTCTTAGTCTGGACACCACTCACCATCAACGGACATGACGGCTTTAAGATGGCGATGATAACCAGAGGTGGCGTGAGCCTCAAAGAGATAGACCCTTACACGATGCAAAGCAAAAAACTGGGTGGGCTTTACTTTTGCGGTGAGATTATGAACATCGACGGCCCTTGCGGTGGCTACAACCTACAGTGGAGTTTTGCTAGCGGGTATGTGGCAGG
>DYTF01000018.1:0-12267 GCA_020726105.1 Sulfurovum sp.
ACAGCGTTTGATGGGTTTTATTTTCCTGAAGCAGGGGATTGTGATGCGAAGGCGGTTTGTGCGTTTTTGCTTGAAGGCATAGAAGTTGTGCAGCATGAAGTCACCCAATTAAAACAAGAAAATGGGTATTGGAGCGTGGGTGAATTTAAAGCCAAAAATATTGTACTTGCAACAGGGTTTGAGAGTAGCTTGGTAGAGTTGCGTTACATGGGCATCAAGGGTACTTGGGGTACGAGGGGAGATTTTGTTTCAGACTTGGCGTTGGGAGTGAGTATACATCAAAGTATGTCAGTGGGTGCAAATGTTGGGGGCATCATTAAACTTGGGGCTACTCACGAGAAAGAGGTGAAAGAAAGTGTGCCCTGTCAAGAAAAACAGGCTTTGAGTCTCAAAGAAAAAGCTTCTATGCTCATAGAGGTTGCTGATTTGAAACTCAAAGAATGTTTTTGTGGTATGAGAGCAGGTTCTAAGGACTACTTTCCTTTGGTTGGCAAGGTGATAGATGTGCCTAAGATGCTGGAGCATACACCTATGGTTGCAAGAGGCGCAACTGTGCCACTGCATTACAGGGAAAATTTGTATGTCTGTAATGGCTTAGGAGGCAGAGGTTTTGTTTTTGCACCATTGATGGCAAAATGGTTGGCCGAGCACATTGTGGGAGGCAAAGAAGTAGATACTAGAGTGTGTGCGGATAGGCTTTTTTTTAAATGGTGTCGCAAGAGTCCAGAGCTGGATGTACTGCGCTAGACTCTAAGTGATGCCACACTTTCCACCCTGGATCTTGCAGTACATCTGGAAAACCATCCAGTATCTCTTGAGGTTGAAACTTTGGTTTGTAAGCAAAGGCTTTACATCCCTCCACCCAGTAACCCAGATAGATCCATGGTAGCTCTAAGATGTTGGCAAGTTTTATCTGGTAGAGTAGGGAGTATGTGCCGAGCGAGAGGTTGGCATACTCAGGGTCGTAGTAAAAGTAGATGGAGCTGATGCCGTCATCCAAGACATCGATGAGGTCTACCCCGATGAGTTTATCGTCTTTGATGTAGAGTATCTCTTTGCCAAAATCATGTGCCCCATCGACAAAGTTTTCATGGTATTCGCGCTGTGAGATATTTTTGTGTTGCCAGCCGTCTTTGTGGTGTTTGTGGTGGTGGTATTTGTTGTAGAGGTTGATGTGAGCCTGCGTAAGGGTGGGTTTTTGCACGATGATAGCAGTTTCACTGTTGCGTTTGATGGCTTTTTTCTGTGATTTGGTATAGCGGTAGTTTGTGGCATCGATGCGGATGCTTTTGCACTCATTGCAGCCATTACAGATAGGGTGAAAAAAGTACTTGCCAAAGCGTCTCCAGCCTCTGTCTATCACCGCTGTGGCAAACGCTTTGCTGGCGCGTGAGACATACTTATAGTTCATGCGTACTTTGTTGCCTGGTAAGTATGCACAGTCATAGTCAAGCATGGAAAAGTCAGTGGAAGGAGGGTTGAGTAGGTCTAGTTCTTCGTTCATAAACGCGATTATACTCAAAGTATAGTAAAATTATTCAAAAATGACAGGGTAGCATGTTTCTTTATCAGCCGACTTCAGGGTACTGCTACAACAGTGACTCACTCTTTTTGTATGCGTTTATAGCTAGATTTAAACCTAAGGGTTATTTGCTTGATGTGGGGTGTGGGGTGGGCATACTTTCACTTTTACTCACAAGAGATTTTGGTACGATAACCAGTATCATAGACAAGCAAGAAGTGATGTTGAGGTATGCAGAACACAATTTTATGCTCAATGGTCTTAAAGCCCAAAGTTACCATGAAGACTTTACATACTTTGAAAGTGTCCAAAAGTATGACTTAATCATCTCTAATCCACCTTTTTATGACTCTTCTGTGATGCAGAGTGAAAACACCCACCTCAATATCGCCAGATATGCGCACCATCTGCCTTTGGAAGCTTTTGTGGACAAGGTCAAAAAATGCTTAAAACCCAGAGGATATTTCCTCTTTTGTTATGATGCAAAGCAGGTAGATAAAATATTGTATTATTTAACAATGTATGGTATAAACGCTGAAGTGATGCAGTTTGTACATGCCAAAATAGACAGAGAGTCCAAGCTGGTGATGGTTGCTGCGCGTATGGGCTCGAAGTCTATGGTGCAGATACTACCTCCTTTTGTGGTGTTTGATGAAGCAGGACTTTATACGCATGGGGCGACACAAGCATTTCTCAAAGCAAATACCTACAGTATAAAGGGTGATTTTTAGTGGAACTGTTATCTGAAGAAGGATACGCTTACAAGTTTGCACCCAGTGCTTGTGAAGCCTGTGGCGGGCACTGTTGCACGGGTGAGACGGGTTATATTTGGACAAAATACGAAGAGATAGACGCAATAGCTTCTTTTTTGCAGTTGAGCATAGAAGAGTTTGCTACGCGGTATTTGCGTAAGGTCAAACACCGTTATTCGCTCATCGAAAAACAACTTTCCTCTGATAATTTTGCCTGTATCTTTTTTGATGAAAGTAAAAAACGCTGTTCTATTTACCCAGTGCGACCTTTGCAGTGTCGTACATTCCCGTTTTGGGAACAATTTAAAAACAATGAAGATGAGGTACGCAAAGAATGTCCTGGAATCGTATAGTTTTAATGCTCTGTGTGTTGACAGGGCTTCATACAGTGGCTTCTGCTAAAGAGATTATGAAAATAAGCCAAGATGAGCTTATTGTTAGAGCCCTATTGTATGATGAGTATGGTGCTTATGAAAACAGCTATCAAGTCTATAAAAAACTGTTTGATGACACAGGTGCAGGGGCCTATCTCTTCAAGGAAGTAACAGCTGCATTGATGGGTAAACGCCACATACATGAGAGTATCGCCCGCCTTAAAGGGTGGGATAAAACCCATCCTCAAAGCATCGAAGTGCGACGATTACTCATACCTCTGTATCTGAGCGCAAAGCAGATAGATAATGCCAAGAAAGAGGCGGAATTTCTGCTAGAGCAATCCAGACTGCCTGTAGATTTGGATTTGGCTTCCAACTCATTTTTGTATGCAGGTGAATTTAAGCGTGCATTGGCATTGCTCAATAAAATCTATGCAACCCTGCCACAAGAAGAGATACTGCTTCGTATCGCTGAAATCATGGATGAGTTTACCAATCAGCGCAAAGAAGCGATACAACTGCTTGAAACGCATCGACGTATGAATATTGTGAGTGAAGAGTTGTATATTCGCTTGTTGCTGCTGTATCAAAAAGAGAAAGATATCGATGGTATCTTGGAGACATATAAGGCGATGTATGCGCAAGATGACAAAGAAGAGTACCTAAACAAAATTATTGATGCGTATGTGTATAAAAAAGACATGGATGCTGCGATTGCCTTTTTGGAAGAAAATGGTAAACGGGATGATATTTTATATGAACTTTATAAAACAAAAAAAGATTTTGCCAAAGCTTTGATGCTTATTGATAGACTCTACAAAGAAAAAAAAGACGCCAAATGGATAGCAGAAAAAGGTGTTCTTCTTTTTGAAAATGCACAAAACAAAAACGATAAAAAGATGATAGCCCAAGTCATTGCTACGCTTGAAGAAGCCATTGCTTTGGGAGTAGATGACAGCATTTATCTGAACTATTATGGGTACACACTCATCGATAAAGAGGTTGATGTTGCAAAAGGGATGAAAATCATACAAGATGCACTGGTGCAACAACCTGATAACACTTATTATTTGGACTCCTTAGCATGGGGATACTATAAAAAACATGAATGTACTAAAGCGTTTGAACTCATGAAGCGTGTGGTGGATGAAGAAGGGCTTGAAGAGCAAGAGATAATGGAGCATTGGGATGCCATCAGAAAGTGTAAGTAAGCTATAATACGCCAAAACTTTATATCAAGGTACACTTATGGCACAGATACTGGATGAAATCCTTAAAAAAACAAGAGCAGACTTAGAAAAAAGAAAAGTGGATTATCCGCTTGAATGGCTGGGTCGCTCTCTTGCTTTCAACCCTTTTATGCCAAAAGATGTCAAAAGTGCCCTCAGGTCTACCCCTGAAAACCCCTATCGTATCATCGCTGAAGTTAAAAAAGCCAGCCCTAGTAAAGGTATTATCCGTGAAGATTTTGACCCGATGCTTATTGCCCAACAGTATGAAAAAGGCGGGGCAGATTCGCTTTCCATTCTGACTGAACCCCATTTTTTTCAAGGTGACAAAGAGTATTTGGGTATGGTGCGGCGTTATGTTAATCTGCCATTGCTTAGAAAAGATTTTATCGTTGACAAATATCAGCTCGTGGAAGCCTTGGCATTTGGTGCAGACTATGTACTCCTTATCGCAGCGGCACTTGGGCGTAGGGAGCTTAAAGAGTTGTATGACTATGCGCTTCATTTGGGGCTCGATGTACTTGTCGAAGTGCACGATAAATCTGACCTCATCAAAGCCACTTTTGCAGGTGCAGACATCATCGGCATCAACCACCGTAACCTTGAGACCTTCGAGATGGATATGAGCCTGAGCGCCAAACTCATCCCGCTCATCCCCAATGGTAAGATTATCGTAGCGGAGTCTGGCATCACGACACATGAAACCGTAGTAGAACTCTCTAAAATAGGTGCAGATGCCTTTTTGGTGGGCGAACACTTTATGCGACAAGTAGATGTGACCGAGGCTGTTAAAGCTTTGAAGTATGGCAGTTAACTGAGCAGTTTTTTCACCATCATATTGATACGCACCCCATCAGCGCGACTGCCGATGGCTTCTTTTGCACCACCCATGACTTTGCCCATATCTTTCATGTCTTGTGCACCTACTGAAGCGATGAGTGCTTTAAGGGTGGCTTCTAGTTCGTCATCATCCATGGGCTCAGGTAGATAGGCTTTGACTATTGCTATCTCTGCTTCTTCTTTTGCGACAAGGTCATCACGATTGGCCCCAGCAAATTGCGTTTTGGCATCTTCTCGCTGTTTGAGATATTTCATCAAAATAGTTTCAAGGTCTGCATCATTGACCTCTCTTCGTTCATCTACTTCTATTTGTTTTACCGCAGCCTGTATATTTCTAAGTGTGTCTCTTTTAATGCTGTCTTTTGCGCGCATCGCTTCTTTGATGTCAGATTTGATTTGTTCATTTAAGGTCATGGTGACTCTCCTGTGGGGTTTAACAAAGTATAGCAGGCAGAAGATTAGAGTAGCATTGACGATATTTTATCTTAGTTTTAGTTTAGCATGCTATTGTAGGCATCATTACTCCAAAGGATAAAACATGGATATGCAAACAAATAACGAATACGGCGTCAAAGTCGCAATGCTCATAAGCGACTCAAAATATCGCGGTATTATCACCGAAGAAGAAGCCAAAGGATTAGGTGCTTCTTTGTTTACCTATAGCTATGGCGATGAATCACTGGGCTATGCACTTACATTTTACTGGGCGGTCAATACGGTTGAAGATACAGTAGTTTTGGCGCGTTATACCTATAAAGGTGTCCCTGCTGGTATAGCGGTCAATTATATGTTAGCACTCATGTTTAGCAATAAAACCATCGCACAGATAGACACAGTAAGTTACAATGTCATCGAGCGTTTATTGCGCGACAATCCTACGATTGAGGCACTTCCTTTGGTTGAAAATTATTCTATCGTTTTTGGTATCGAGGCAGCCAAGCGCGCAGTAAAAGTCTACACCAATCAAGTGTTTACTCTTGATGAAAAAACCTTTCCTTGTAAAGATACACCTATGAGTTTAGCTGCTCTTAAAGAAGCCATCAAGACTCACAACATCCAAGACCATGAGATATTGCTAGCATATACCAAAGCCGGTTCTAAAGACAAGTCATGCCATGAAACGCTTGATGGCTTACTTGAAGCACACAAAGTTGTACTCAAGGAGCAGGAAGAAGCAGAGAGCATCCTTTCAGCTACGCCGTTTGCAGAGTTGTGTGAAGAAGGGCGCATCATCGCCATCGATACTGCCATAGATAACACCGTTCGACAGTTTCTCATCATGGATGGTGGTGATATTGATGTGCTCAGTGTCAAAGAAAAAGGTGATGAGTTTGAAGTCTATATCAGCTACCTTGGTGCATGCAGCAGTTGTTCAAGTTCAGGCAGCGGTACACTCATTGCCATTGAAAATGCACTCAAAGACAAACTCCACCCCAATATCCGCGTTATCCCTATCTGATGCGACGCTTTAAAGGGATTTGACTATAATCCCTTTATGATACTTACCATTGAAAACAAACAATTTGACACAGCAACCATCACCCAGCTTTACCCTGCAGCGGTAGTAAATACAGGACACAAAGAGGAAACTACGCAAGTAAGCCTTGAGTGGATAGACAGCGAGTCTAAAGGCAGAGTAGAGATAGTAGGTTATGGTGTTTTTGTACATCTAAGCGAAGAAGAAAAACACAGTTTTGTGTTTCAGACAAGAGAAGAGATGGATGAAGCCGTGGGGCGTATCGCAGCACAGCTTCAAAAATAATCTTAATCTTCTTCGAATGACAAAGAAGCTGAGTTGATACAATAACGCTGATAGGTTGGTGCAGGGCCATCGGGAAAAACATGACCCAGATGTGAACCACAGGCAGCACATCGTACTTCTACCCGCCTCATGCCATGTGAGTCATCTACTACCTCTTCGATGACATCGCCACTAAGAGGTGCAAAATAACTAGGCCATCCTGTTCCAGAGTCAAATTTGCTTTCCGAGGCAAAAAGTGCTGTAGCACAGCATTTACAACTGTAGATGCCTTTTGTTTTGGAGTTGTAAAATGCGTTTTGAAACGGCGCTTCTGTTCCGTGGTTGAGGCATACATTGTACTCTAGGGGCGTGAGTTCTTTTTTGAGTTTTTCGGTATCGAGTTTGATTTTATAAGACATACATATTCCTTATTTTGTTTTTTTAATCATAGCAGGTTTTCTTTGGATTTAAGTTAGATTATTCTATGATAAGGGTATTAATTTCGGAGAGACCATGACGACATTTCAATTCTTTCTTCTTGTGATTGCAGGAGGGGTATTTTATCTATTTTTTAAACAGCTTTTCTCGGGAAATCATCCTAAACGCGGGGTTGATTTTGAAGCCAAGGTTTTAGACGAGCAGATAGGTGGCATCAATCGTCTTGACAAAACATTCTCTAAGCCCACACTGCAACCTTCACGCTTAGAGCAGCTGCTAGCGATGGCAGATGAGGCCGTAACAAGAGAAGATTTTGAAGAAGCGAAGAAAGCATTGGGCTCAGCTTTGATACTAGACGCCGATAACACAGAAGTACTCGGACGCATGGGGTATGTGCAGGTACAACAGGGTGAATACGCTGAGGCTAAAGAGAGTTATGAAATATTATTGAACATCGATGAGAGTGATGACATGGCGCATGTGGCGTTGGCAAATGTCTTACATAAGCTTGGCGATGAAGAGGGTGCGCAGATGCACCATAAACGCGCCATTACGCTAGATGCCCAGTATGCACCGCACCATTTTAATTATGCTAACACTTTGTATGATTTGGGGCATAAAAAAGAAGCACTTGAGGCGTACAAAAAAGCGTATACGCTTGATAACACACTTGATGTGGCTCAAAAAATGATAGAAGAGTTGGAAAGTAAGCATGAGTAATGTGTGTTTTATCTCTCAAGAAGCAACGCAGGCGATATTGCTAAGAGTCACCAATGTCTGTGCAGAGTGTTATGATGATTTGCATGAAGGTGACATCATTCATTATGATGTGCAAAATTTTCGTTATATTTGTAAAAAGTGCCAAGAGAGTCTTTGTGCGAGGATGAACGAAGCGTGTGAAGTCACAGAAGAAGAGAATCCAAACTTGTTTTGCTAATGTCCCACGATATATTTCACTGCATTAATGTAGCTTAATGCACTTAATGTCGCACCAGAGTACGCAATATCAAATGCTGTACCGTGATCCACGGAGGTTCTGAGGATGGGAAGATTTAAGGAGACATTGATCCCCTCATCAAAATAGAGGGCTTTAAGCGGTGCCAAGCCTTGGTCGTGGTACATCGCGATGTAATGGGTGTAGTGTGCCCTTACTCTGGGTGTAAATGCCACATCGGGCACAAGGGGAGAGGTGAAGATTTCTTTACCCAGCACGGCATGTGCATTGTCTATGGCTTTTTGTATGATTTGCTCCTCATTTCCTAAAACGCCGTCATCTCCCGCATGCGGATTGAGTCCCAAAACAGCAACTTTCTTGAGAGGTTTGGCGGTGTGGTAAAAGTCTATAAAGAACTGTGTGAGTTTTTTTTCATCAATGCTGGCTGCGACATCTTTAAGCGGTATATGTTCTGTGAACAAAGCCACATACATTTTGGGTGAACCTAGCATCATGATGGCTTTGGCATCAAACATTGCTCTGAGTGCATCCGTATGACCTTTATAAGCAACACCCGCAAGTTCCCACGCTTTTTTATGGATAGGCAGTGTGCAGATGGCAGCTACTATGTTTTGGCGTGCCAGTTCAACCGCTTTGGCAAACGAGGCATAGGCGTATGCACCGCTACTTGCACTGACCGTCCCTGCTTCTATCTCAAAGTGGGGTGCTATGTTTTCTAAAGTTTGAAAATCAACAGGTATGGGCAGGCTTAGTTTTTGGACAGCTTGTTTCAGCATGGCACTGTCGATGCAGTAAAGTGGTTCAACTATTTTGGCGATGGTATGATGATTTTCAAGCACAAGTTGTATGCCTATACCATTCAAATCACCCACTGAGATGGCTACTTTTGGCTTCATTTGCGTTGCATCATCGCTTTCATCTCTTTGATGGCTTGTTCGAGTCCTGTAAACACTGAACGAGCGATGATACTTTGTCCGATGTTAAGCTCTTCGATGGTTTCTATCTCTATGATCTCTTTTACATTGTGCATCGTAAGCCCATGACCTGCAGCCACACGCAGACCCAGCTCCACGGCATCGCCAGAGAGCATGCGCAAACAGTGCAACTCATCACCTAGCATCTGCTTGAGTGTGTTACGGGGAAGTTCAAGTTCTGGGATGGCGTGATGTGTTTTAGAGAGTTGGGTGTAGAGCATGGCGTAGATGTTGGCATACTTGCCAGTGTGAAACTCTATCCACTCTACACCAAGCGCAACCGAAGTCTGTACCGCTTCTAAAATAGGGTCGATAAAGAGTGAAACTTCTATCTCTGCTTCTTGTAGCCTTCTGATAGCCTCTTTGAGTTTGGGGTTTTCTGTGTCAATCACAAGACCGCCTTCAGTGGTGACTTCTTCTCGTTTTTCTGGTACAAGAGTGACGCGGTGGGGTTTGAGTGTGCAAGCGATGTCTATCATGGAGGGCTCTATGGCGCATTCAAGATTGACCGGTAGGTTAGAGAGAGTGATGATGTTTTTTGCATCAGCATCTTGGATGTGCCGTCGGTCTTCACGAAGGTGGATGGTGATTTGGTCTGCTCCTGCACGCTTGCAGATACTTAGCGCATCAAGTGGATCAGGTTCTGCTATTTTCCTGGCTTCTCTTAACACCGCGATATGATCGATATTGACACCCAGTAGCATGACTATTCCTTATGTCAAATTAAAAAAGATTATACGCATTTTTTTTTAAAATACACACTCATTGCACACGCGATTACTATTGTTTTGACGAAGTTAATCATGGCATTATACTTCATAATTTAACAAAAAAAGGGAAGACTATGAAATTGAAATTGACAATAGGTATGACGGCAGTAGTTTGTGCAACACTTATTTTAAATGGTTGCGGGAGTGATAATAATGGTACAGTTGTAGATGATAATACTAGCGTAGGTGTTACACCAGCTCCAGCTCCAAGATTTTCAACAGAAGCAAAAGGTAGTGATACTGTTGAGCGAGATAGCCAAGCAAAGCTAGAGTGGATAGGTTCTGTTGGTACGACTGGCGGAGCGGCTTGTACACCAAACTCTGCAGCTGGTTCAGAGATGGTTGAAATAGCAGAAGCTAAAGCATTTTGTGAGGCACTTGTGTTTGCAGGAAGTAGTGACTGGAGAACAGGAACAGCTATGGAAAATCAAGAACATATAAGAGGTATGCAAGCGCAAGGGTTGACACCTTTTTATCTTGTTTCTGCGTGCCCTAGACTTATAGGTGTTGATACTAACAATAGTGCTTCAGCAGTTAATACACACAACATCACAGGTGCAGTAGGTAATTTAACGCCATGGGCTACATTGCTACAGCAGCCTTCAAACAACTTCGGCGTGAAGTGCGTGAGAGATTACTAAAAATATTTCATTTGGGCTACGGAATTTTCGTAGCCCAAACAGTGTAAATACAAAAACCCTACTTGTAAAATTACGACACTCTGTCCAAACTTCCAACCAAACCATAACCAAGATTACGCTAAAATCACGGCATATTAACGAAAGGCTTATGACATGGCAAAAAGAACAATCAAAAAAGCAGTATTGGCGTATTCGGGTGGGCTTGATACGAGTATCATACTTAAATGGCTTCAGGATGAGTACGCGTGTGAAGTGGTGACTTTTACAGCAGATCTCGGTCAAGGCGAAGAGGTAGAACCAGCACGTCAAAAAGCACTTGATATGGGCATCAAAGCTGAAAATATTTTCATCTTGGATCTGCGAGAAGAGTTTGTAAAAGAGTTTGTGTTCCCGATGTTTAGAGCCAATGCGATTTATGAGGGTGAGTACCTTTTGGGCACATCGGTTGCAAGACCACTCATCGCTAAAAAACAGATAGAGATCGCACATCAAACAGGTGCAGACGCAGTAAGCCACGGTGCTACGGGCAAAGGAAATGATCAGGTGCGTTTTGAGCTGGGGTATTTGGCACTGGATCCAGACATTGCGGTGATTGCACCGTGGAGAGAGTGGGATCTAAACTCACGAACTAAACTTCTTGAATATGCTGAAAAACACGGCATCAACATCGACGGAAAAGGCAAAGCAAAACCATACTCTATGGATGCAAACCTGTTGCATATCTCTTATGAGGGTGAGCATCTTGAAGACCCCTTTGCAGAGCCTGAAGAAGATATGTGGCTTTGGTCTGTGAGTCCTGAAAATGCACCCGACGCGGCAGAGTACATCACGCTTACTTACAGACAGGGTGACCCCGTGGCGATTGATGGTGTGGAGATGAGCCCTGCAACACTGCTTACTAAACTCAATGACTATGGCAAAAAACACGGTATCGGTCGTTTGGATATTGTAGAAAACCGTTATGTGGGCATGAAAGCGCGTGGATGTTATGAGACACCGGGTGGAACCATTATGCTTAAAGCGCACAGAGCCATGGAGTCGATTACGCTTGACCGTGAAGAGGCACACCTCAAAGATGAGATGATGCCACGCTATGCCAAACTGATATATCAAGGGTTTTGGTGGTCACCTGAGCGCAAGATGATGCAAGCTGCCATCGATGCCACACAAGAACATGTGTATGGTGATGTAAGACTCAAACTTTATAAAGGCAATGTAACAGTTGTAGGCAGAAAATCAGCAGTTTCTCTGTACTCTGAAGCCCACTCTACTTTTGAAGCCGATGAAGTTTATAACCAAAAAGATGCAGAAGGATTTATCCGTCTGAATGCACTTCGTTTTATCATCGAAGGTAAAAAACAGCCTGAACGAATCGCTAGTTTAGTGAATAAAGCAGATAAAAAATAACCTAATTTAACAGGTTTTTCATCTCCTTCAGTACTTCCGAAGGGGAAAACCTTGCAACTCTCTCTTTACTCAAAAGATGAGGCAAAACTTCGAGCATCACATAGAGCAGTCCCATTAGCGGATAAAAGGCTCTGTACTCCATCTTAAATGTTTTAAAAGTGTAGCGAGTCATAAACCACTCTTTTGCACTCTGGCTGCCATTAAAACATAAAAGCACCTCCATCGCAAAAATAGAGCCCCAGAGAAAGTAGCTTAGCGCAGTGACAAGCAACGCGCCTTCTATGCCGAACAAAGAGGTGGTAAAAGCAAGAAAAAATGCAAAGTAAAGAGCAAAAGACTCAAAGCCCAGCGTAGCAAAAATGGCTACGACAGAAAAGATAAACAACAAAGCGCCAAAAAAGAAAAACAGTTCCAAAAATGATTTTTGCTCCGAGAATGTCGGAGAGAAATAGGCACCCAGCAGTGTGATAATAAAAATAGCAATAATGGTTAATGCAAGGGTACGATATTCGCTCATGTACTCTCCTTTGCTTAGGCTATCTCATAAAGCCTTGTAAGACTTTTGACATCGGGTTTGCGTCCAAGCCATGCTTCATACAGTTCGCTCATCTCTTTTGAACCGCC
>DYTF01000018.1:12367-28138 GCA_020726105.1 Sulfurovum sp.
ACCTCCTCACCCTGATAGAGGTTTTGATGCAGCATGAAGTCAAAGAGAGAAAACTCTACCTGACGCAAGATACCAAGCGCAGCCTGAAAGTTTTTGGTTTCTTTGATTTTGCTCATCAGTTCTGTTGAGATAGGTTCGCCACTTTGGTAGTGAAAGCCGAAGCGCTTGAGTATGGCAGCCTCATAGGCAAAATTTTCCAAAAACTGAGACGGGAACTCAACCACATCCCACGCGACACCATTGATGCCGGAGACAGAACGCTCACTGCACTTAGCAAAGAGATGATGCACGGCATGTCCCATCTCATGAAAGAGTGTCACCACATCATCGTGCCTGAGTAGCGAAGGTGTTTCTTTACTCGCTGATGAGAAATTGCACACGATAAAAGCTGAGGCAAAATGCTGCTTTCCTTCACTATCTATAAAATGTGTCTCCCAGTCATTCATCCACGCGCCACCACTCTTGTCTTTGCGTGCTTCCAGGTCAAAGTAAATGCGTCCAGAGAGTGTGTCTTTATCAAAAATGTCAAACGCTTTGACACAGGAATGCCATGTCGGAACATCAGCAGAGCTAAAGGTCACCGAAAACAGTTCAGAGACGATATCTAAAAGACCAGCAAGCACTTTATTTTGTTCAAAATAGGGTTTGGTCATGGTGTCATCAAAGTCAAATTTTTCTTTTTTGAGCTTCTCGCTGTAGTAGGCAATGTCATAGCCCGCCAGTGACTCAATGCCCTCTGTTTTTTGTGCAAAATCTTTGAGTTCTTGTATCTCTTTTTTTGCTTGAGGAAGCGCAGCATCTGCCAAATCATTTAAAAACTGTACGACATCCGCCTCTTTATTTGCATCTCTAGTCTCAAGCGCATAGTGGGCGTAGCTTTTAAAGTTGAGTAATGTTGCTTTTTCATGTTTAAGTGCAAGTATCTTGTTAATCACCTCTGCATTTTGGGGCGCTCTTGTTGCATAGGCTTTTGAGAGTGTTTCTCTGTTGGCTCTGTTTGGCCCATAAGTCATGTAAGCTAAGTAGCTTGGAAGCTGTAGGGTAAAACGATAGACTGTTTTGCCTTCTATTTCTATTTTAGCTGCCTCAACATCACTCGGCGGCATCCCCTCGATGTCTTTTTCTTCAGTGATTATCAGCTCATAGGCATTTGTAGCATCAAGGATATTTTGAGAAAATTCGTTACTTAGTTCTGAAAGAGCGAGTGAAATCTCTTCCATCCTTTTCTTTTTGTCTTCAGGTAGAGTGACGCCAGAGAGTACAAAATCTCTTATTTCATGTTCTACTACTTTTTGCGCTTGAGGGTCATTGGTTTGAATGCTTGATATTTTTTTAAAAAGTGCTTCATTTTGTGCTATCTCTGAGCTAAATTTGGAGAGTAACGGGATAGAAGCTTCATAAGCTTTTTTGCTTTCTTCTGAGTTCATCACGGAGTTAAGATGTGATAGAGGCGTAAAAAAAAGTCCCAACTCTTCATCTAAGTCCTGAAGGGGCTTGAGGACTTTTTCATAACTGTTTTCTTGTGAATGCGTGATGGCATCAATGGTCTCTCGTTGTTTGTTGAGTAGTATTTCTAGGGTCTCTGGAAAGTCTTTTAAATTGTCTAGTTTGAATTCTTGAAACATAGGTGAGGGTATCCATATTTTAATTTTTTTGATTGTAACATATTTTAGAAAAGGAGCGAATGATTCTTGTGTAAGATAGGTGCAAGGTATGCTGCCTGACACTGCAAAGGTGTCATTTATATCGCCTTAAAAAAGACTAGAGGGACTTTGTAAGCTCTACGATAGACTTTGTTTTTAAAAATTCTGCAAATTGATTTCTGTAAGTTTGGATGATGCTTACCCCGACAAGTATCACATCGTAAATATACCATTGGTTGTCTTTTTTGTTTTGATAAAACAGGTATTCAACCTTATAGGTATCATCTACGCCTATGACTTCAACATCAAAAGCAATTCGGTTAGATTTGACTTTTTTTGGATTACCAATGATGACCTTTTGGTTGTTGTAGAGTCTTAATTTATCGAGATATGAATGTTTTAATTTTTCTTCAAAAGCTTTGGTAAATTGCGTTTTTTCGTTTGGCTTTAGTGTTGTCCACATTCTTCCTAAGCTGATTTGTGACATGGTTGTGTAGTCAAAGATGTCATCAATAAAAAGAACCGATTGTTGTTCTTTTTGTTTGGGGGAAAGTGCATCATTTTGGAGTATTGAGAGTACTTTGTTTACCCTGGTGTTCATCTCTTGCTTGATATTTTTCTCGTCCATGCCTTGAGCATAAAAGCTTGTTATGAGTAGTAGTGCTAAGATTTTTTTTATCATTATGTCTCCTTGATTTGACTTATTGGGCAATTTCTGCAGCGCGTTTTTGTTCGTAAGCATCTTTCAAAAAAGGATAGAGGTCTAAAGCGTCTTTCTTTAGACTCTGATAAATACCTGGATTGAGAGAATTTTTGTTTGTCAGCTGTACTGCAATGATAGCAATCGATTGAGTCAGGTTATCGGGTATTTTGTATTGCTCAAGTCCGTCTGTATTGACCAAAGGAGAGGCATAGGCATCGACGGTAACGCCTATTAAATCCCGCATATTAGATGGGCCTAAAAAAGGCAGTACGATATGCGGTCCAGGTGTGATGTTGTAATATCCAAGCGTTTGACCAAAATCTTCATCGTGTATGCGGATATGTAAGATGTCTTGTGCAGGATTCATGAGCCCGCCTAAACCTATGGTTGAGTTAGTAAGAAAACTTTCAAGTTCGTCTTTACTGTTTTGTAGCTTCCCTTGTAAAAGATTATTGGTGAAGCGAACAGGGAATTGGATATTTTGAACAAAGTTCGAAACACCTACACGAACGGGTTGCGGGGTTACTTTGGCGTAAACTTCTGAGGCGGGATCTAAAATAGCATTAAAAAAGAAATCGTTAAATGTTGTCATAACTCTATTGTAGCCACTAAAATCATCTGTGCTTTGAGTGGCTTCATCTTGTGTGAATTCATCTTCAAAGCTTTCTGCTAGGGCATCATTTGAGGTATCTTTAGAGAAAGCAGTTTTTAACTGTGTTAAAACCCCCAAAGATGGTGCTTGAGGCTGTTCTTTGCCACACCCTTGAAAGAAAAACAATGATAGTGATAGAGTATAATACAATATACGCACGATAGAGTTTCTCCTTTTATATAGTATAGCTTTAACCGATGTCTAGCAAAAATTAGTTAGAATTATAATAATAGTTAGCACAAGAAGGGATTAATAGATGAAAGTACTTTTAACAAAAGAGGTAAAAACACTTGGAAAAGCAGGTGAAATAAAAGAAGTAAAAGATGGCTACGGTCAGAATTTTCTCATCGGCAAAGGATTAGCAAGATTGGCTACACCTGATGTGATAGAAAACTGGAAAGCAGAACAAGAAGAAATAGCACGCAACCTTAAAGATGAGCTAGCCAGACTCGAAGCAGAGAAAATCACGCTTGAAGCCAGTATCATCAAAATAGAAAAAACTTCTGCTCCTGTGGGCATCAAAGGTTCAGTCGGTAATGCAGATATTTCTACTGCCATCCAAGAACAGTTGGGCATAGAGCTAGATAAAAAAAATATCAATCTTAAGAAGACGATTAAAAGCACAGGTGTGCATGAAGTGGATGCAAAACTAGGTCATGCAATTCATGCCACGATTAAAGTAGAAGTTGTGGGTATATAAGGAATTGAATGTTCGCTAACGAGATGGAAAAAGAGACAAAAGCAGGATTTGTAGCCGTAGTAGGCAGACCCAATGCAGGCAAGAGTACGCTACTCAACCATGTAGTGGGAGAAAAACTTGCAATGGTGTCCAAAAAGGCGCAGGCGACACGCAAACGCATGAATATTATTGTGATGCATGAAGAGGCACAGATTATCTTTGTGGATACACCAGGCATTCACGAAAAAGAGAGGTTGCTCAATCAATTTATGATGGAAGAAGCCCTTAAAGCGATGGGAGAGAGTGATCTTATTATTTTTCTAGCACCGATAACAGACAAATTACTAGAATATGAAAAGTTTTTAACGCTTGCACAAGCTAAAGGGGTGAAGCATATTGTTATCTTAACCAAAATAGACCATGTGAAGCAAGGTGACATCTTGACAAAACTGGGAGAGTATCAAAAATATCAAGCTTATTTTGAAGCGATTATCCCATTTTCAGTCACAAAAAAAGTGGGAAAAAAACAACTTTTGGATGAAATCTCTAAACATTTGCCTCTCTCACCCTTTCTTTATGACACAGAAATACTTACGACTGAGCATATTCGTACGATTTATAAGGAGTTAATTCGTGAATCTGTTTTTGAAAATCTAAGTGATGAGATACCTTATGAGAGCGATGTGACTATAGAGAAAATAGAAGAGAGTGACGATTTTGATAAAGTGTATGCGACTATAGTAGTAGAAAAAGAGACGCAAAAAGGGATGATTGTGGGTCAAAAAGGTGAAAGCATCAAGCGTGTTGGTAGATTTGCCCGCGAGCAAATGCAGATATTTTCTGGCAAAAAAATATTTTTAGATTTACATGTGTCGGTTAAAAAGGGATGGAGTAAAAACAAAGATGGACTTGAAGAGTTTGGGTATATTATTTGAAAGAACAAAAATAATATTTTTTTAAGTAACTTTGGGTTTTTGTAAGATTCTTTTAATATTATAACATATATAATTGTTTAACTCAGCAAGGAAGTAAAGTATGTTTTTGAAAAAAAAATCGTCAACATCGGGTATAACAAATATCGTTACCCTTAATCCTTATGTGGATAAACATTATATTTACAAAAGCAATGCATTTTATACTCTCAATAACCCTACCTTTAATATTTCAAATTTTATCACCTCTTATGTTCGAAATAAAGATATTATTACTACGGTTGTCTATTTAAGTAGAAGTATACCTGAGGAAGATATTCAAGATATTTTAGACATTAAGGCGTATGAAGAGCTAGGTCTTGATCAGGCAAATAGTTATACAATTTCTTCGATTGAAATGATGAGTGACTCAGAAGAGAGAGAGTTCCATCTTTTTGTGGCCGAACATGAGACGCTTGATGCGACCTTTTTACCCCTAAAAACAGAAACAAAATATATAGACCTAATCATCCCTGCACCGCTACTTTACAAATCTTTATACCAAAAAGAAATCATTTCTAAACATGGCACGCACTGTTTTGTTTATTTTACACAAGATGATACATTTGTTACGATGTATCATAATGGTGAATATATCTATGCCAAATCCATCGAATTTTCTTTGGAACAAATTTATGAAAAATATTGTGTTTCGGTTGGCGAAAAAGTTGACGAAAAGACATTTTTTGCAGTACTAGAATCCGAAGGACTTACAACATCAAATCCTGACTACCAACAGCACTTTAAAAAGATTTTTTCTGAAGTGTTTATTACGATTAACGATATTATTATCTACACAAAAAGAGCATTCAATATAGATACGATTGATCAGATGTTTATAGGCAGTGAAGGTGGCCCCATAATCGGCACGGAAGAATACAGTCAAAACTTCTTGGGTCTTCAGTCTTTAGAATTAAACTTCAATTACCATATACCAAATGATGAGTCTTACACAGACCAAATTCAGTATATGATGCTTTTAAGTTCCCTTGTTTACATGGAAAATGAGTCTTTGTTTGTAAACTTGACCATGTATCCTAGACCACCTTCTTTTCTTAACCGAACTAGTGGTCAATTTATTATCTCAACCGTAGTTGCAATCTCTTTGAGTTTGGCTTATCCTTTAGTCTATCTTATTGGCTCTTATGTTAATGATGCAAAAATATATGCCCTCACCATAGAAAATAATACGCTAACGGCAGAATCCAACAAATATAAACAAATACTTTCTGAAAAGAAAAAAATTATTGATGGCTTAAATGAAAACATTAAAGCTCTTTCAGATAAATATAACAATAAAGCCAAAACACTGACGGCAATCTATGATAAAAAAGTAAATTATCATCTAAAATCTGAAATCTTACATACAGTTGCAGAAGACCTTGGAAAATTTGAAGTGTATGTGGATGAGTTGAAAAATAAAGACAATACGATACAAATGTCATTGGTAAGTTCGGATGACAGAAAGTTTACAGAGCTTATTAAATATATTTCAGAGACTCATTTTGCCAATATAGCATCGATAGATATTGACAAAATTGAAAAAGATGCTTCTGGTGATTTTTATCGAGGTCTATTAAAGGTTGAATTAAAATGAAATATTTTGAAGATAAACTTGAAGCACTAGATGCGTATTTTGCCCCAAAAAAAGAGAGTGAAAAGTGGCTCATTATCTTGGGTATCGCAGGATTTATTGCTTATATAGGGTATGACCAATTGCTTCCTTATACTGAAGCAATGTATAAAAAAAGCGAAAGCAGTAAACAAAGTATAGAAAAAAGCATCGTTGATAACACAACTTATCTTAATTCGATTACTGTTGGTGGAAACCGAGAATATTATGTCACAAAATACAATAATGACATCGTGGAGAAAAACAACAACATCAAGAGTCTGAATGATAAAATTGATTTTATAGACATCAGTTTATCTAAATTATCAGATATGCTTTTTAACCAAAAGAGTTGGTCAACTTTTCTAAACTCCATCACAGGTAAAGCAGAAATTCAAAATGTGCATTTGCTGTATATTACGAATAAATATGTTGACAACAACGGAAGCTTCGGGCATGTGTTGGAAGTGGTGGTTGGATGTAAGGGCGAATATAAAAACACTATCAAGTTTATTAATGAAATTGAGCAGAATGTTTTGGTGACAGATGTGTTTGAAACAGAATTTACACCAGATACAAATTCATCCGATGTCATTGCCGATATTCACATTTCTGTATGGGGGATTAATCACTAATGAAAAAAATATTGATTGGCGTATGTGCTGCCTCTGTATTAATATATGCAAATCTTTCTGTTGAACAAATAGAAGAGATGGTTCTACGCATACACGAAAAAAGAGAAGGTGTACGATTAAAAACGCTAGAGAGCACAAAAAACCCGTTTATACGCCTAAACGAAGAAGATAATACGACGATATTTTCAACTTCAAGCGAAGAAGATGCAAAGCTGGATCTTAATGCCATTGTCAATGGAAAGGCGTTTATCAACGATGCATGGAGGAGTGTTGATGATGTTGTATTGGGCTATACACTCAAATATATCGGTCAAGGCGGCGTGGTACTAAGAAGTGGTAATCATATTAGAAAATTATATTTGAATGAGAAAAAACATAATTTCATCACAATTGAGGAAAGGTAATAAAATGAAAAAGATACAAACACTCCCTATGAAATTGCTTGTTGTTGTAGCATTACTAATGAATTTTAGTAGTACATTGATGGCAAATAATTGCTCTTCTAAGCTGTTTTCTGTAACAGTAGACAGTAAGTTAACCATCGGGGATGTGATAGACAACCTTGCAGATACTTGTGGATTAACTGTTGTGGTGAATGATGACGCAGCAAAATTGAGAATGAACAAAAAGCTTTATTATGTTAAATTGAAAAATAGCACTTTAAATGGTTTTTTAAATACAATTCTTAAAGACAATGACTTAAATTATTCTTTAAATGGAAATAAACTTAAAATATCCTATCTGATTACGCGTACATTTCGTATCCATTACATTTCTGGGCAGCGAATAGGTAAGAGTACAGCCAATGTTACGATTGCAAGTTCAACCAACTCTACTCCTGGCGGAGGAGGTGCTGCTGGAGGTGCTGCTGGGACGGATGGTTCCAACCTTTCAAAGACAGGTATCGTCATAGAAAATACAGATGAGTTTCAGTTTTGGAAAACAGTTGAGGCTGAAGTACAGCGTATCTTGATTGGTGCAGCTGATGGTAGCACACACTACACCAAGACGGGTGACACATGGATTGGGCCAGATGGAAAAGTGTGGGAATATAATCCTTTAGCACCGATTATTAATCCTGAAGCGGGTATGGTTACTGTAACAGGTACAGATAGTCAAATAGGCAGAGTTGATCAGTATATACGCACACTTACTGCTCAAATTAAGTCTCAAGTTATTATAGATGTACGGATTTTGAGTGTTTCTTTTGATAACAGTTCAACAACGGGTGTCGACTGGTCACAGCTTTACACGCTTCAAAATATCACGGTCAATTCACTGCAAGTGGCACAAAAAAATGTTAGCGGATTTACATTTGATAATACGCAAGGGATTACGCAAGCAACATTTGCAGAGGGCGCACAACCTGAAAATGCTAGAGTTATTAGTGCAAGTGGTAGAACGAGCGTGACAGAAATCGTAAAATTTCTTTCTACGCAAGGGGATGTAAAATCCATTTCGAGTCCACGAGTGATGACACTCAATAATCAGCCTGCACTGATCAGTGTAGGTACAGAGCTTTTTTATAAAATTCAATCATCAAGCACGGCATCAGGTGCAGGTGGTGCAGTAGCATCACAGGGCGAACTTGTTAGCTCTGTTTTTGCTGGTATTTTACTTGATATCACGCCAGAAATTGACGATACAGGTCTGATTACTTTAAAGATAAATCCATCCATATCAGAAACGGTTGATAATGTTGCTGCAGGTGGGGCTGTGAGAACAATCCCACCCGATTTAGTAAGAAGACAAATTGCTTCTGTCATTAAAGTGCGAGATGGTCAGCATGCCATATTGGGTGGTTTAATATCGAGTCAAACAGGTACGAGGGATAATAAAGTGCCTCTATTGGGTAGTTTACCACTTGTTGGAAACTTGTTTAAGCGAGAAGAAAAAATCAATAAAGTTGAAGAGTTGGTATTTGTTTTAACACCACATATCGTCAATAACAGCAAGTCTGTATCCTTGGATGACTTGGGGTATACAAAGTTAAATGAAAAGTAGATATACAGCCGCTAAAAATGCTTTTGTGGATTCTGTAGATGTTGAAGATTACATCGAAATAGAATCCTCAATGGCTGCCTATGCACAGCTTGAACACAGTCTTGAAAAGCCTCTCAAAATGATATTGCTTTTTGGAAGACCTGGCACAGGCAAAAGTATCTTACTGAATCGCGCTCAGCAAAAATTAAAACACAACAAAGAGATACACTATTTTGACACACCAGCAATCAACGAAAAAGAATTTTTTTCTAAGCTGTTCAAAGTCATAACACAAAAAGATTTACCACGCAATACCGAAATCAATTTTCCTGTATTGGTTGATTATTGTAAATCTTTAAGGGGAAAAAGAGAAATGATTGTTTTGCTTGATGAGGCACAGATGTATGGGCCTGAAGTGATGGAGAAAATCAGGCTACTCTCAGACAGTAGAGCCATAAAATTTGTTGTCTCTTTGCATAAGACAGAGGACGAGGACTTGATAGCAAAAGAGCATTTTCAGTCTCGTATATGGGAAGTGATTGAGCTTAAAAATGCGACACCACAAGATCAGGCAGTTTATATACATAAAAAACTTTTAAAGAAAAATTTGTTTGAAATAGCCAATAGTATTCTTGAGAAAAATATGAAACTCATCCACAAGTTTAGCGAAGGAAATTATAGAGAGTGCAATAAATTGATGTTTACTATTTTTGAGATCTGTGAATATTATGATGAGAATGAACCGAACAAGATTAACTACGCAGAGCTTCCTCAAAAAATTATTGAAATGGCTGCATTAAAATTAGGCTATATCCATGTATGATATGAAGCCACTAGAGGAAAAATGGCAAAAATATAGAAACAAAAAGTTAAGACCTTGGTTTGTGGCTGTTGGTGTATTGATGATTTTTTCGATTTTAATGGCTGTATTTTGGGAAAATCTGAACACACAACACCCTAGTAAAAGCGCACAGTTACCTTCACCTGTGCTTGTGGAAGAAAAAAATGTAAGTCAAGAAGCCAATACAAGCAAGATTAAAAAACCAGCTTTGCTTGATGCTGCGCTTGATGAGTTACAGATAAACGAACGCATTAAAGAAAAAAGTGAAACTAAAAATGAAAACCCAACAGATATTCTGGTAGATGTTCCCATTCTTGAAGATGAGGAGGGCACAGATGAGCAAGCTCCCGCAGAAAGAAAAAAGATTCATCTGGATATTCTTGAGACCACAAATGCCAGTGCCTATCAAGATGTTGAGAAGCGTTTCTTGGTTTCACGAGATATTGAAGATGCTTTATTTCTAGCCAATAGTTATTATGATAAGGGCAATTATAAAAAAGCGGAATACTGGTCAATACAGGCCAACAAGATTGATAGTGAAATGGAAGAAAGCTTTTTAATTTTTGTGAAGTCAAAAATTAAACTGGGATATAAAAATGAAGGAATTTCAATATTAAAGTCTTATATTGAGAGGCGAAACTCCAAAGAAGCCAAAAAAGTCTTGCAACAGGTGCAAGGCGGCATATTTTAAATTAAGCGGCATTTTTTATGTCATATTAAAGTTATATAAAGGGGTGTTGCGATGGTTAAGTTGATAGAGATAATGCTTGAAGAAAATCTGATTACCAAAGATGCGATATCTGCATTGGTTAAAAGTAGACCCCCAAAAAAGATATCTTTTGCAAACTTGTTGGCAGAAAATATGATTGATTTAGAGACGGTAGAAACTTTTTTGGCTAAAAAAATTAGACAAGGAGTTCTTGCACTGTCTCGTCTTGAGAAGATTGAAGGCATAGATATTTCACCCATTATAGAAAAAGTAGCAACTGAACTTCACATAGAATATATTGATTTGGACAATATTGAAATCGATATGAACCTTTTCTCAAAAGTGTCCTATGCACAACTCATCAAATATAATATTATCCCTATCTCTGAAAATGACCTTAATGTGCTCATTGTTTTTGATGACCCTTTGGATATGGCTGCTCAAGATTCTATACAGCGTCTTTTCCCAAAAAAACCTATTAGAATAGCCATCGCTAGACCTCAGCAAATTAGCCAGCATTTGCATCGTCTTGAAATCAATGAGAGCATTAAGGGATTGGTCGCTGATATTCGTAAAGATTTGAGGCAAGAAGGCAAAGTAGACGACAAAGACGAATCTCCAGCCGTGCTTAAGCTCATCGAAGTGATTTTGAAATCAGCAATTTTTTCAGGCGCGAGTGATATTCATATTGAAGCGATGGAAATTAGCTGTATCGTTAGAGTAAGGGTGGACGGTATATTGCGCCAAAGTTTTAGCTTTGATAAAGATATTTTTAATCCACTGGCCTCAAGAATGAAATTACTCTCTAACTTGGATATTGCAGAAAAAAGAAAACCTCAGGATGGGAGGTTTTCTACGAGTGTGTCTAAAAAAGAGTTTGACTTTAGGGTTTCTACGCTACCAACCATTTTTGGAGAGTCTATCGTTCTTCGTATTTTAGATAAAACCAAAGCGATGATTAGACTTGAAGATGCAGGTATGAGTAAGTTTTGTTATGACAGATTTTCTGAAGCCATTAAAGTACCTTATGGCATCGTACTAGTCACCGGGCCTACAGGTTCAGGTAAGACCACCACGCTTTACGGTGCACTCAATGCCATTAAAGATGTTAGAGACAAAATTATAACAGTAGAAGACCCAGTAGAGTACCAAATGTCTGGTTTGCAGCAAGTGAATGTCAAGGCAAGTATTGGACTTAGTTTTTCTGATGCACTTAGGTCTATACTTAGGCAAGACCCAGATAAGATTATGATTGGGGAGATTAGAGATAAGGAGACTTTGCGTATCGCGATTCAGGCCGCACTTACGGGTCACCTTGTACTCTCAACGCTCCATACAAATGATGCCATTTCTGCCGTGACAAGGATTTTGGATATGGGTATAGAGGAGTATTTGGTTAGTGGCGCTTTGGTGGCAATACAGGCACAGAGGCTTGTCCGTAAAATTTGCGTGCATTGTAAAAAAGAAGCAGTACTTGATCTTGCGCTTAGAAAATCAGTAGAGCAATATCTTCCTGAAAATGCAATTTTTTATGTGGGAGAGGGATGCAGAGAGTGTGGACATAGTGGATATAGCGGAAGAGAGATGATTTCTGAAGTATTGACAGTGAGTGAGCCACTTTCAAGGATGATTGCAAATGGTGCATCAAAAGAAGAGCTAACGAAGCAGGCAATGCAAGAAGGGTTTATAACGATGTTTGAAGATGGTGTACACAAGGCACTTGAAGGCAAAACGACCATTGCAGAAATTTACAGAGTAGCGAGATTATAAGATGAAATATTTTAATGTAACAGTGATGGAAAAAGGCAAGAAGCGTTTAGAGCTTCTCAAGGCAAATAGCAAAATGGCAGCAGTGAGTCTTGCTAAGCAAAAGTTTCCCGCTGTCATGGTTATGAAAGCTACTGAGACATCCGCGCCACTAGAGGAAGGTATTTCAGATTTTTTTTCTAATCTCCAAAAATCAATGAAGTCAAAGATACCTATTAATGATAAAATTTCTACCATTAGACAAATAGCAGTTATGACCAATGCGGGCATACCCATCAATGATACGCTTACCGAAGTCTCAGAAAACACTCAAAACACAAAGCTAAAAGGAATATATTCGAGCATCAATACCGCCATTAATGCAGGTAACAGTATGGCATCTGCTATGGAGCCTTATACCGAAGAGTTTGGTCATGTGGCACTTGCCATGACAAATCTAGGAGAGAGAACGGGTAATCTTTCAGAATCGTACCATAAGCTAGCAGACATACTTGAAAATATTCGAAACAATACCGCTAAGTTTAAAAAAGCTATTCGTACACCATTGATTACTTTAGCAGCAATGGGGATTGCATTTACCATTTTGATTGTAGTGGTTGTACCAAAATTTAAAGATATTTTTGCTAAATTTAAAACAGACTTGCCTCTTCCTACTCAAATACTACTTAAGCTTGAGTGGGCATTTAGTAATTATGGACTCTTGATACTCGGAATCTTCATCGGCATCATTTATATGGTAAAGTATCTATACAAAAACAACAAAGAGTTTAAATTTAGGATGGATCAACTTTTGATTCATCCTAAATTCTATCTCATCAATAAAGCGATTTTTCTTTCCACTATGCATAAGTACAATCTTGTTTTTGGTGAGCTGGTGAAGTCTGGTATCCCTGTCTCTGAAGCACTCGATACTGCAGTAGGGATGGTTGACAATGAAGCCATTAAAGCAAAGCTATTGACAGTCAATGCAAACATAGGTCGAGGGATGAACCTCGCTGAAGCGTTTCGTATCACAGGGTTGTATGAAAATATGTTGTTACAGATGATCAAAGCAGGTGAAGCAGGTGGTCAGCTTGATGCCATGCTTGATAAAGTGACTGATTATTATGAAATGGAATTTCAAGACTTGATTGACAACTTGTCTACCTATATTGAGCCTATTATGATGTTTTTTATCGCAGGGTTGGTATTGTTGATGGCACTGGGGATTTTTATGCCGATGTGGGATCTTGGGAAAGCGGTCAAAAACTAGAAAGAGTTAAGCGTGCACAGAAATTTTTTTGTGCACGCTTGTGTTAAAGTCGGTGATGCCTAATAGCCTTTTCTAAATCTTCCACTGTATCAATCCCAAAACTTTCCGTTTGTACTTCTGTCATGGCAATCTTGTAGCCATAATAGAGTGCTCTAAGCTGCTCTAGTTTTTCTATCTCTTCAAGTGCTGCGGGAGCGAATGTGCAAAAGCTTCTAAGTGACTTAACTGTGAAGCCATAAATGCCCAAATGTCCCTTGTAAGTATTGAAATGATGGTCTCTTGGGTAGGGTATTTTGGCTCTTGAAAAATAGAGCGCATAGGTGTCACTACTTGTGACGACTTTTACAATATTGGGGTCATCGGCTTCTGGGTTTGATATGAGCTTGTAGCAGGTGTTCATCATAATGCTATCATTGTCTTTATTTTTAAGGCTCAAGTCGTAAATCGCGCGCACCACCGAAGTTTCAATAAAAGGCTCATCTGCTTGCACATTAATAATGATTTCATCCTCATCTAAACCCAATATTTGTACAGCTTCATAGATACGGTCTGTACCACTTTGATGCGCAGAAGAAGTCAACACAGCTTGTATGCCATACTCGGAGGCTATTTGTAGTACTTCCTCTGAATCTGTGGCGATGACAACACTGTCTATGGCTTCGACTGCTTTTGCGGTGCGTATCACCATAGGCATTCCGCCGATGTCAGCTAAAACTTTATTGGGAAAACGGCTTGAACCGATGCGTGCAGGGATAATAATCATGATTTAGCCTTTATATTGTATTCAACTAATTTTACACTTTCTATGTTAAGATACACCAATTTCACACAAAGGGACTAAGATGAGTCAAGCGTTATTTCTTTTAAATATGGGTGGACCAAATAGTATCGATGAAGTTGAACTCTTTTTATACAATATGTTTTCAGATAAAAATATTTTACCAACCAATCCTGTCACACGCGCATTGGTGCGTAAAATCATCATCACGAAACGCTTAGATGATGCCAAAGAGAGTTATGCGCACATAGGAGGCAAATCTCCTTTGGCGGATTTAACGCGTGTGCTTATATCAAAGCTTCAAACAAAAGTGGATATGCCGATTTATGCAGCGATGCGTTATGTGCCTCCTTTTGCCGATGTTGCCCTAAAAGAATGTAAGAAGAACGGGGTGGATGAACTTTTGCTTTTTCCGCTTTATCCGCAGTATTCGACCACTACCACGCTCTCATCTTATGAAGATATCGTCTCTCGTTGTGAGGCAATGGGGTATTATCCTAAAATCACTGTACTGACCTGTCAATATTATGATGATATGGATTATATTAGAGCCAATGTGGAGCAGATAGAAAAAGCGATTGAAGGTAAAGATACCTTAGAATATGATTTGCTTTTGTCTGCACATGGTTTACCACTAAGCATCATCAAAGCGGGTGATCCTTATCAAAGACAAGTGGAGGCAAATGTCAGCGCGATTAGAACTTTGCTTCAAACAAAGGGTATCTATTTTAAAAATGTCAAACTGGTGTATCAGTCTAAAGTAGGCAATGCGACATGGCTTGAGCCAAATCTTGTCGATGTGCTGCGTAATCCACTCAATCGTAAAGTATTGATTTATCCACTCGCTTTTACGATTGATAACTCTGAGACCCTGTTTGAGTTGGACATTGAACATCGTGAAATCGCTGAAAAGATAAAATATGAAGATTATATCGTTGCAGAGTGTATGAATAGCGGTGATGCTTTTATCGATTTGATTGTGAAGTATGTAAAGCAAAATGACGAGCAGAACAACACGAAGCCATTCCCATGCTCAGATTGCAGTGCGTGTTTGTGTTGTGGTGCAGCAAAGTCGTATGAGATGTTACGAGAAAAAATGGCTCAGTGACTCAAGCAAAAGCACAGTAGATGATAGCCTACAGTGCATCCTCATCTTCCTCATCGGTTCTGATACGAATCACATGGTCAATAGTGCTGACAAAGATTTTACCGTCACCGATTTTACCTGTTTTTGCTGTCTGGTTGATGGCTTCTATGGCTTTGTTGAGGTATTCATCGTTGCTTACTACGATTTCTATCTTTATTTTAGGGATAAACTCAACGACATACTCTGCACCTCTATAGAGTTCTGAATGCCCTTGTTGTCTTCCGTAGCCCTTGACTTCTGAGACAGTCATCCCTTCGATGCCTGCTTCGACAAGTGCATCTTTGACCTCTTCGAGTTTAAACGGTTTAATAATGGCTTCTATTTTTTTCATACAATTTCCTTTTTATTTTGATGACTAGATAGAGCGTTTGAACTCAGGGTACGCTTCAAGCCCACAGT
>DYTF01000201.1 GCA_020726105.1 Sulfurovum sp.
AGAACTATCTAAAAAAATAACACAATTAAAAAACAAATTAGCAAATTAAACTTTGATCATTGAGCCTGTCGAAATGACCGTAGCTTTCATTATTGAACCGTAGGGGTAACCCTTGTGGTTACCCATGATTTTCACACACATTCAAGGGTAGGCATAAAACCTACCCCTACCATTGCCCACAAAATAATAATGCAATTCAAAGGCAACCACAAGAGATTGCCTCTACTGTTTTGTCCTAACACACCTAAGATAATTATTATCACCCTTACCGTAGTTGCCCACATTGCCAATGTCGAAATACATACCCCACGCCTTATTAATATTGCTTGACTCCGAAGTAGAACTCCAATAATAATAATGATTATTTGTTATTACATTTACAAACGCTGGATTTATTGCAGGACGGTTTCGTGTTCTATCTATTATACTTTTAAGTTCATTGATATTTGGCAAACGCCAATCGCTATATCCACCAAAATTATTTAAATTTTCACAATAATCTATTGCCCCTTGCCAATTTCTAGTAACACTTACAGCATCACTATTATCTTGCCACATTAGTTTTGTTTTACTATCGGTGACTATCTCACCACTTCTACTCATATTCGCAACTGCTACACCACAAAATAACAATGTTAAAAACATACCTTTTTTCATCTAAAATCTCCTTTTAAAATAATTTATTCAATGGCAACCACAAGGGATTGCCTCTACTATCCTGCTCTAACACACCTAACATAATCATTATCATCCTTATTGTAGTCGTCCACATCGCCATCGTAGAAATTCACAAACCACGCATCATTTGTACTGCCTGAAACCGAAGTAGAACTCCAATAATAAGTATCATTTGTTGTCACATTTACAAACACGGGATTTATAGAGGGATAATGTCTTCCGTAATCCACAATACTCTCCAACTCCTCAACTGCTGGAAGTCGCCAATCGCTATATCCACCCAAAGTTAAACCGTCACAATAATCCTTTGCACCTTGCCAATTTCTAGTAACTGTTTTAGCTTCACTATCATCTTGCCACATAAGCCCTGTAAGATTATCTCTCACTATCTCTTTTGTATCATCTCGTGTATAGCTAGGAGTCACACCTATTTGATAATATCCATCATCAAAAGAAGTATAGCTTGTGGTTTGCCCTGTTTTTTTAAGAAGAGAGGTTTGTTCGGATGGAGGAGTTTGCCCATCAACCTCTTCACTTACAACTCCACACCCACAAATGGACAATATCG
>DYTF01000202.1 GCA_020726105.1 Sulfurovum sp.
TACAAAAACTATTCAATTAAGTCCAGATTCTTTTAATGCTTATTATCATCGAGGACTTTTATATGGTATTACTAAAGACTACTCATCAGCTATTAAAGATTATACAAGAACTATTGAATTAGATTCAAATTTTAGTAATAGTTATGTTAATCGTGGAAATATATATTGCCAACTTCAAGATTATAATGCATCTATTAAAGACTATAATAAGGCTATTGAATTAAAACCAAATTTTGCTAATGCTTATTATGCTAGAGGACTTTTAAATGCTGATTTAAACAATTACTCTTTGGCTATCAAAGATTATACAAAAGCTATTGAAATAAAAACTATACAATCCGATGAATATATCAATTCAAGTCAAATACTTAAAGAGTTTTTTATGCTTGGTTATAAGAAATCAGAAGGAATAAAAGATATTTATATTGCTCGTGGAGCTTCATATTCACAGATTAAAGATTACTCATCAGCCATAAAAGATTATACTAAAGCTATTGAGTTAGATTCAAATAATGCTAAAGCATATTATCATCGAGGACTTGCATATACTTATCTTGACGATGCTCAAAATTCCATAAAAGACTTTACTAAGGCAATAGAACTTGACCCAGATTATCTTGATGCTTATTATTATCGTGGGAATTTATATTATAGTTTAAAAGATTACTCATCAGCCATACGAGATTACACTAAAGCTATTAAGATAGATACAAATTATTCTAGTGCTTATTACAATCGTGGGCTTTCATATCGTAATCTAAATGATTATTTATCAGCTATACAAGATTACACTAAAGCTATTGCGATAGATCCAAATTATACTCTCGCTTATAATAATCGTGGAGGTTTATATGTAATACAAGGTAAGTTTAAATTAGCAACAAAAGATGCAAGAAAAGCGTGTAGTTTAGGAAATTGTAGCTTACTTAAAATAATGGCTGAAAACAAACTACTTCGTTAGTAAGCTTTTGATATTTACTAAGATTGTGTACTTTAAATTATTTAATAGGAGAAGAGGGTTATGGTTAAAAAAGTGATTGTAAGTGGGTTGGTTTTATTTGGATTGTTGGGGTGCGAAAGTAATGTTGAGCAAACAATCTGTTTTTCTCAAGAAAAGATTCAACATCAAGATTATTCTGATAAATATTATCATGAGGCAACATTAGGTGATGATATAACCCTTAATGGTGGTTCATGTCAAGGAAAAACACTGTTACAAATGAATCAAGAAGGGTGGCGA
>DYTF01000203.1 GCA_020726105.1 Sulfurovum sp.
GGAAATAGTATTTGAAATTTGGAAGTGATACTTTTTAGCATCACTTCCAAAATGTTTAAAGCTTTTTCTCTTTTTTCTTTCCAAATTCATCTACAATTTTCGTCACTACCAAATCGGAAGTAACATTTAGTGAGGTTCTAGCCATGTCTAAAATTCGGTCAACGGCTACAATAATGGCTAAATACTCCACAGGTAAACCCACTTGATTTAAAATAACCACCATCATGACCAGTGATGCCGAAGGCAATGCCGCTACCCCAACACTTAGAGCAACCACTGTAAGACCCAATATGATTTGGTCTCCCATGGTCATGACAACACCAGCCATATTGGCAATATGGAGAACCGCAATGCTAAGGTAGGCAGCTGTTCCATCCATTGAGACAGTTGCTCCCAATGGTAAAACAAATCCAGCAGAGTCTTTACTGACACCTCCTTTTTCTTGAACCACTTGTAGGCTAACAGGTAAGGTTGCTGCACTAGATGCGGTTGAAAATGCCATAATTGAGGCTTCTTTGACAGAATTTAAGTAGTGATATGGATTTGTTTTTACAAAATAGGCAAGAATCATGGGTAGAGTAATAAAGCCATGAATGAGAAGAACGCTTAAAACCACCACCATATACTCCCATAAACTAAAGATAACATCAATTCCTTGTTTGGCAATAATATAGGCAATCAGAGAAAAGACCCCAATGGGTGTTAAGTTAATCACCCATTTGGCAATGTAAAACATGGCATGGTTAATGGCGGTAAAGAGGTCAAAGAGTATCTTTTGATGTTTGTGTTCGAGTTTAAAAGAGGCTAACGCCAAGAAGACTGCAAAGACAATGACTTGCATCATGTTGCCACTCGCCAAAGCGTTAAAAATATTAGAGGGAATAAAGCTTATTATCATCTCATGAAAGGAGAAGGGTTTGATTTCGGTTGCTTGAGCATACGCTAATCCAGCTGAACTGGTAGGCTCACCAATGGGAAAAATATTCATCATAATAATGGCTAAAAGTACGGCAAGAGCGGTAGTGAGCAGATAGAGTCCAATGGTTTTTAAACCAATACTTTTTAATTTTTCAACAGAGCCCAATCCTGTTAACGCGGTGTAAATAGAGGCAAATACCAAAGGAACGACCAACATTTTTAGTAAGCTTACAAAGATGTCGCCAATAAGTTTTTGCTCCAAAGCAAAGCTAGGAGCTAAAATACCAAAGGTTGTTCCAAGGATAATTCC
>DYTF01000019.1:0-3082 GCA_020726105.1 Sulfurovum sp.
TTACGCTTCTACAGTTACAGCTTTTTCAGTACCTTCCCAGATACCGTGTTTTGTACAGTAGCCGTGAGCTACGAGGTTGAGTTTTTTACCTGTTGGGATGATGGTAAATGTTGTTGTGTTGTGTGCTTTTGTGTTACCAAGTGTGCCTGGAACATAGATGGCTTTTGCTAGTTGTGTGTCACCGTCATACAGTGTTACAGACTCGATGAAGTGATCAAAATCATCTGGGTGTGTGTATTCGTTACCCATTTTAACTGTTACTTCAAACGGCTCTCCTGCTTTTGTAGTGTCAGCACAGTGGATGAACGGTGAGTGTCTGTCGATAAGGTCTTTTTTCGCTTCTCTGTCTATCTCAGAAATGTCTTGGTATTTGTTAATCTTTGGCATGGTTTTTTCCTTTTTGTTTTTTTGTACGAAATATTATAGCACAAGTAAAATTAAATAGGATAAGTTTTGTCTTATTTGATTTCAAAAGTGTCCTGTGTAATATTGCATTGTAAATAAGGTTTGTTTGGCTATAGTAATCCATTCATTTACTACTTAGAACAATAGAGGAAATACGATGCACAAGAGAACAAAACAAGAAGCGATAAAAGGTGCATTTTTTGGTGCATTGGTAGGGGATGCACTGTGTTTGGGCAGTCATTATGAGTATGACGCACAAAAGATATGGAAGGCGTATGGTAACAAACCGATAGAAAAATTGATGAGTCCCGGTGAAATGATGGGCGGTCAAACACATGGCATCGGGTGGGGTGAACGAAACTACCACCCTGGAAAGAAAGCAGGGGGCACGACTGATTATGGAGACTATAACATATTGGTGCTAGAGCATCTGGCTGCAACAGCTGAACCAGCGCGTGAATTTGATGTTGCCGCACTGATTCCACACTGGATGAATAGACTGACACACAACTGGGGGTCTTGGATCTGCACCATGACGCGTGAAACATTTGCACAGGTTCAAGCAGGAGTGAGCGTAGAAAAACTAGGAGGCATCTCCAATGCTATGGCTATTCGTCATGTGGCGGCGCATGGCTATTATGACGATGAAGAGACTTTAGCAGTAGTAGCCAGAAAAGCGATGTTCACCCATACCAGCGAGGAGGCACTCAGTGGGGGAGAGTTTTTTGCGCGTGTGACACATAGGGTCATCAACGGTATGCATCCACGCGATGCCATCGAGAGTGTGGCGGTGCGGATGAGTCCATTTATAGCTTCAAAAGTGTCTCAGGCTATCATAAAATACCATGAAGCCACCAATCCTCTAAGTACACTCTCACAAGAGCCATTTGTGGATGATCTGGCACTCACATCCATGGCAAGACTGTGGGACATAGGACGAAGTGAGCCTATAAGAGTAGGAAAAGCAAGTCCGACTGAAGGCACTTTACCCGGAGCAATTTACTTCATACTTAAATATGTCGATGAAGAAGAGGGACTCAAAAAAGCCTTGCAAGCCAATGCAATGGTTGGAGGTGACAATGCCTCGCGTGCTATTGCTATAGGTATGGTATTGGGCGCATACGCAGGCATCGAAGCAGTTCCAAATGCGTGGAGGGAAAGTTTAGATGACTCTCTCTATTGTGATGCTTTGCTGGATAAACTACCCTTAGTCAAACTATAAAAAGTAACGGATATATTTATGAATATTGAATTAAAACCCATCGCTACTATTTGTTCACCTTATTGTGAATTGGTCAATATGCCCATACAACCTAAAGGGGCAAAAGAGGTATTGGCAACGATTGTCTTTGATGAAATCTACACTGAGGGGCTCAAGGATTTGGATGGGTTTTCGCATGTCTATCTCATTTACTATTTTCATAAGGCAAAAGAGCCACAACTCTCCGTCATACCTTTTACGGATGAGACGCATACCCCGCGAGGTGTCTTCTCTACGCGCACGCCTTTACACCCCAATAGTTTAGGGCTTTCAGTTGTCGAACTTGTGGGAGTGCAAGACAATGTTGTCACCATCAAAGGCGTAGATATACTTGATGGCACACCGCTTTTGGACATCAAACCTTACATCGAAAACTTCGATAAAGTAGACGGTGAAGTGCGTTCAGGCTGGATGAAAGCCACCAAAGAAGAAGTGTGCAATAAAAAATCCGATGCCCGTTTTGTAGCAGATTAGCGCATTTTCACCAGCATTTAATATTACTTTAAATTAATATAATTATAATCTGTATTAATAAACACTTTAAATGTGGAATAAAGGAATAGACAATGAAAATAGCAATACCCGTCAAAATGAATAAAGAAAATACAGCACTCGCACCTCTGTTTGGCAAAGCCAAATGGTTTGCCATTATTGAGGATAGTAAGACAGATATTGTGCAAAATCCTGCCCAGGGCGGACAAGCGGTTGTTGAGTGGTTGGCGCAGAGTGGCGTAGATACACTCATCGTTCAGGAAATGGGACAAAATCCTTATCAAAAAGTGCTTTCTTGTGGTACTATTGATCTTTATCATGCAGGATTTGAGAGGGTTTTGCTTTCTGAGGCACTTCAAAAATTTCATGCAGGCAAATACTCAAAGTTGGATGAAGAGGGGATGAAAGCAGTGATTGCCCATCATGAAATACGCCATACGCCACACAATGAGCATGAGCATCATCACCACCATTAAAAATATCTTTCGCTTTTATGGCGAAGGATTTAAAAACATGAAAGTCGGTAAAACGCTTTGGGGCATCATCGGTATCAAATTTGTCCTTTTTTTTGTTATCATGAAGTGGCTTTTTTTCCCTAATATACTCAACGAGCATTTTCACACAGACCAAGAGAGGTCTGAGTATATCCTCAACCAACTCACACAAGGAAAATGACATGGAAGAACATTTAGTCGATTGGTCCCGCGCACAGTTTGCACTCACTGCACTCTATCATTGGCTTTTTGTGCCTTTGACTTTGGGTCTTTCGTTCATTATTGCCATTATGGAGACGATTTATGTCAAAACAGGCAATACAGTCTGGAAAGAGATTAGCAAATTTTGGATGACACTGTTTGCCATCAACTTTGCCATCGGTCTTGCAACGGGCATTATCATGGAGTTTGAGTTTGGAACGAACTGGTC
>DYTF01000019.1:3182-16527 GCA_020726105.1 Sulfurovum sp.
AAAGCCAAAAAGAGCTTGGTAGTCGGAGCAACATTTGGACTCATCACTTCTGTCTTTTTAATCTTTACCGGTGATGAAGCTGCGCACCAAGTCGCATTGACCCAACCCTCTAAACTCGTAGCAATGGAAGGTCTGTATCATGGTCACAGTCGGGCGGGTATTGTGGCATTGGGACAGCTAAATCCTGACAAAAAGATAGGTGATACACAAAATGAGTTTTTGTGGAGTCTTGAGATACCCCAAGCGCTTTCTATCTTAGGGTTTCATGATGCCAATGCTTTTGTGCCGGGTATCAATGAGCTGGTGTATGGAGATATGGATGAACACCATATCGAGTCTGCAAGCGACAAAATCGCAAAAGGGAAAATCGCCATAGACGCACTCAAGGCGTACAAAAAAGCGAAAAAAGAAGCAAATGCTCCCGAAGCCCAAAAGGCTTTGGAGCAGTTTCGGGCTTATGAAAAATATTTCGGATATGGTTATCTTAAAGAACCAACAGACATTATCCCTCCTGTGGCACTCACTTTTTACAGTTTTCACATTATGGTTGGGCTAGGTACATGGTTTTTAGCACTTTTTTTCTTCATACTTTATTTTGCCATGGTAGGAAAAATAGAAAAGCAAAAAGTGTTGCTTAAAGCGGCTATTTTGTCTATACCCTTGGGTTACCTTGCAGGCGAACTTGGATGGGTGGTAGCAGAAGTGGGTAGACAACCTTGGGCTATTTTTGAAATGTTACCTGTCGGTATGGCAACATCACAAATAAGCACAACGGCAGTGCAGACAACATTTTGGTTATTTGCCATCATTTTTACAGGATTGCTAATAGCAGAGATAAAAATCATGTTAACACAAATAAAAAATGGAATGGGGGAACACTAATATGTTTGAATCTTTATCGCTTCTAACACTACAGCAGTACTGGTGGTTTATCATCACATTGCTGGGTGGGCTTTTTGTTTTTATGATGTTTGTACAGGGTGGACAAACACTACTCAATATTTTAGCCAAAACTGAAACAGAAAAAAATGTCATCATCGCTTCACTTGGGCGTAAATGGGAACTTACATTTACGACGCTGGTGATGTTTGGTGGTGCTTTATTTGCCGCGTTTCCCTTGCTTTATGCGGTGAGTTTTGGAGGTGCTTACTATGTGTGGATGGCGATACTTTTTTGTTTTATTATCCAAGCCGTCTCTTATGAGTACCGCAAAAAACCAAATAACTTTTTGGGTCAAAAAACCTATGAAGCATTTTTGTATATCAATGGTTCTTTGGGAATTATACTCATAGGTATCGCGCTGGCTACATTTTATACGGGTGCGAACTTTATCAAAAATGATATGAATCTCTCCTCTTGGACCAATCACAGCTATGGGCTTGAAGCCGTACTCAATCCATTTAATGTGCTTTTTGGCTTTGTGGTGTTTTTTCTAGCACGCGCACAAGCAGCTCTCTATTTTATCAACTCCATCAATGAAGAGAATATAGTAAGTAGAGCCAGAAAACAGCTCCCTATAGATGTATCATTGTTTGTGCTACTATTTTTAACTGTTGCGGGAATGTTATTGTTTATGAGTGGCGTATCGTATCATCAAGAGAGTTTTTCAATCGTTGAGTATAAATTTTTAACCAATCTTATTGAAACGCCGTTAATACTTGCTTTGTTGCTTGTGGGGGTGTTGCTGGTTCTGCATTCATTTTATATCACACTCTTTAAACAGTCAAGCAATGGCATCTGGTTTTCAGGCACAGGAACAGTGCTTACTATCATCGCTCTGCTTAGTCTTTTGGGTTACAATCAGACGGCTATCTACCCATCACTAGCCGATATCAATTGTTCACTTAATATAGAAAACAGTTCAGGAAGCCATTATACACTCACAGCAATGAGTTATGTGTCTCTGTTTGTACCTGTAGTACTTGGGTATATCTATCTGGTTTGGAAGTCTATGGACAAAGAAAAGTTAACTTCCCAAGAGGTCGAAGCCGACCATCACCACTACTAAAGGAGAGAAATTGGAGACAATCAATTATACTTATGGACTACTTTGGTACGCGTCATGGCCTGTTGTCATTTATATCAGTTATAAATTTGTACTGCTTAATATTGAACACTTAGAGGAAAATTTAGAAAGAAAAGAGCAGAAAGAACCAAAGGAGTAAAAAGGTTTTAAAGTCGATTTAAAACCTTTTTGTTTAACTTACGCCGTATAAAGCTGTGTAGCTTTTTGCACATGGAACTTCAGACCGATTTCTTTTTCGGTACATCCCAACGCCAATGCCACCATTTGTGGCATGTGTAACACTGGAAGTTCTACATCACGCCCCATTGTCTTAGAGATACTGTCTTGGTAGGTGTCCATTTTGAGGTGGCACAACGGGCAGGGGGTAACCATCATGTCCGCATTGTTGTCCATCGCATCAAGTAGGGCATTGCCTGCTAAAACCTCCGAAGTATGGTTTGCTTGAAGTTCGACATGGAAACCACAACACTTGTTTTTGCTCTCATAGTTTACAGGATGCCCTTCAAGTGCTGTGATGAGCCTATCGAGTGAGTTTGGGTTGTAAGGGTTTTCATGCCCGTTTGCATCCTTATGCAACTCAGAAGGGCGGATGTTATGACAGCCGTAAAACGGTGCGATGTTTAAGTGGCTGAGTGGCACAGTGACTTTGTCTTTGACATTGTCAAGCCCATACTCATCGATGATGGCGTAGAGGAAGTGTTTGATCTCTGAAGTGCCTTTGTACTCCAAGCCGACTTCTGCTAGTTTTTCATTGACTTTAGCTTTAAGAACTGGGTCTTTATCTAAAGCGTGTTTGGTCATGGCAGAGTTTAGCTGACAGGTGTTACAGATGGTGATCATCGTAAGACCGAGTTTTTCAGCGTAACAGATGTTTCTGGCATTAAGCACATGTGCCAAAAACTCATCAAAGTCTTGTAGGTGACTGGCACCACAACATGAGGCTTCTTCAAGTATGGTGATTTTGATGCCAAGTTTCTCTGCTACAGCGAGGGTAGAAGAGAGCAGTTCGGGTGTAGACTGTTTAGCTGTACAACCTGTAAATAATGCATAGTGTAATTGACTCATCTTCTCTCCTTACAGTTTATTGGTTTGTGAAATTTGGATGAGTTTTTGTACTTCATCGAGGTTTTTTATCTTAGGAATACTGTTGATAAACGGTATGCCCGAGTGCCAGTGTATCTTTCCGCTTTTCATCATCTTGAGTGCTGTGCCTAAGTGTTTGTACATACCTAGATATCCTTCGGAGTAGGTTACGATGTCTGCTTCATCAAGGTAGCCTGTTTTTATGATGCCTCTTAAAAAGCCTTCAGCGTGACGGGTTGCCACATTGCTTTGGGCTACACCGCGCACAAACTGAAGGTTGTGTAGTTTGCCGATTTTCTCAATGGGGTTGATCTCTTTAGGGCAGGCTTCCGCACACTCAAAACACTTCACGCAGTCCCAAACACCTGAGCCTAACTCTGCTGTGATGGCAAGTCTTTCATCGCCTGCAGTGTCTCGGGTATCTACGGTAAATCGGTACGCAGCGTTGAGTGCAGCGGGGCCTAAGAAATCGGGGTTGACTTCAAGCGCAGGACAGGCGTAGTGACAAGCACCACACTGGATGCACAAATCAGAATCCATAAAGTTGTTAAATTCTTCGATGCTTTGTTTGCTCTCATGACTAGGACGAGGGTCGACATCTGCTACCACATAGGGTTTAATAGCCGCGTGTTTTTCCCAAAAGTCTGATTTGTCGATGATCATATCTTTGATGACGCGTTTTTTGGAACTTGGCTCAAGCGTGATGTCATTGTCGAAAAGATCAAGAAGTTCGATGGCATTTTGTTTACATGCCAAGACTGATTTGCCATTCACCTTGATGGCACAGGCACCACAGATACCGTGACGGCATGAACGCCTGTAGGAAAAACTTCCATCATGTTCCCATTTGATTCTATTCATCAAATCAAGGATGAGTTCATCTTTACCTACTTCCATTTTATACTGCTTAATATAAGGAAGATAATCAGTCTCTGCATTAAATCTAAATGCTTTGATTGTCACTTTTCGCGTCTGATTATTGCTTACTATTTCTTTGCTTTCACTCACCATAACCTCCTTAATATGTTCTTTCCATTGGTGCAAATTTACCTTGCACCACATCACCCCATTGCGTAGTAACATTGAATGCTTTATCCATGTAAGCGTAAGTGTGTTTCATAAACTTTTCATCATCTCTTTTTGGGAAATCTTCACGGAAGTGACCACCACGGCTCTCTTCACGACCCAGTGCACCGACAACGATAATCTTCGCAGACTCCAGCATGTGCCCAAGCTCGATGGCTTCTTGTAGGTCTGTGTTGAAAGTATTGGACTTATCATCAATGCGGATATGCTTAAATCGCTGCAAAAGTTCATCAATGAGCGAAAGCTGTCTTGTAAGTGTCTCTTTGCTTCTAAAGACACCCGCATCGGCCGTCATACCGCTTTGAAGTTCGGCTCTTATGCGTGGTACGGTTTCATTTCCGCCTGAGGTTTTGATGGTGTGCATTTCGTTCACAAAAGTATCTGCATCACTCAGTGTTGCTTTGCGTAGTGTGATGCCCTCATTGATGGCTTTAATCATATTTTCACCTGCATGACGCCCAAAAAGCATGGCTTCAAGTACGGAGTTTGCGCCCAAACGGTTTGCACCATGCACGGAAACACAGGCACATTCACCCGCAGCGTAAAACCCTTCCACCATTTCAGTTGGAGATTTGCGTACCTGACAGTTGATGTTGGTTGGGATGCCTCCCATAGAGTAGTGTGCCGTAGCAGAGATGTGGATAGGCTCTTTAAGCATATCTTGACCTTGAAATGCGATGGCTAGTTCGCGAAGTTCAGGGAGTCTGGTGAGGATGATTTGCGGGTCGAGGTGCGTAAGGTCGATATTGACTGACTGTCCGTCTTTGCCGACACCTCTTCCTTGGCGTACCTCTTCCATGATGGCACGGCTCACGACATCGCGTGATGCAAGCTCCATGGCATTGGGTGCGTATTTTTCCATAAACCGTTCGCCTAGACTGTTAAGCAAACGACCACCTTCACCACGCGCCGCCTCTGAGATGAGTACACCTGAACCGCCCAAACCGCTTGGGTGAAACTGTACAAACTCCATATCTTCAAGCGGAAGACCATGACGCGCTACGATGGAGAGTGAGTCACCTGTATTGGCATGCGCGTTTGAGTTAAAGCGGTAGAGCCTGCCGTTTCCACCTGTAGCAAACATGGTGACTTTTGCGTTAAAGATAGCAACTTCGGAGTTTTTGATGTTGTACGCCACGACACCTGAGGCTTTACCGTCTTTATAAATCAAATCTCCTGCATACCACTCATCAAATACTTCAATACCCGCTCTAAATGCTTGCTCGTAAATGGTTTGAAGTAGTGTCAAACCTGTTCTGTCTTTGGCATAACAAGCACGAGGCTGTGACTGACCACCAAATGGTCTGATGGCGATGTCACCCTCAGCATCCCTTGAAAACACTGCACCCATTCGTTCTGCCCACCTGATAGTCTCAGGCGCTTTGGAGCACATCAACTCAACACAGTCTTGGTCTGCAAGGTAGTCTGAGCCTTTGACTGTGTCAAATTCATGCAGTTCTGTTGAGTCATTTTTACCCAGTGCGGCATTGATACCACCTTGGGCAGCGCCAGAGTGTGAACGAAGAGGGTGAAGTTTAGTGATGACAGCTGTTTTTTTGCCCGCTTCGGTGAGCTCTTTGGCCGCGGCTAGTCCCGCCAAACCAGAACCGACGATAACCGCGTCATATTCATAGATTTTAATATCTGAGTGTTTGCTCATAGTATCGATATCCTTTGTGTACAATTTGCCTTGATTATATCTTGTAAAGGGTTAAGAATGAGTATGTGTTGTGTTTGGGTAAAAAAAGAGCGGATAGTTGTTACCATTTTACAAAAGAACAAGAGGGTGGAGCATCACACCTTAAGTGTTGATGTCCAGATGCCATGTAGATTGCAGCCTGCTTTGGCTGTGAGGGTTTTGATGCCGTCAAGCTTTACGGCAAAAGAGCTAGCACCTCGTGAGATGACAGGTTCAAGTGTGTTTTTGCCTACAAGCTTATCGTCTGCGTATAAAGCGATAAAGTCTATCCAGTGATCGGCTGTACTGGGGTGGATGATACCACCTTGACCTACGGTAATTTCAACCAGCGTGTACCCACTTGCATCTTTTTCTTTTAGAGTGATTTGTGGTAGGTGTTTAAGTTCAAAATCAGTGGGTTTCGCGGCATCTTGTGGTTTCATTTCAAGACGGTTTACGATGAGACTTTCCTCTGCAGCGTGTGCGCTTAAAGCAAGTGTAGCCATCATTAAACCTGCAGTTTTCAATGCATCTCTTCTTTTCATGGTATTATCCTTTAGGGTTGATTGTTTTGCTTGAGTATAGCGGTGCAGTGCTAATATTTTTCTTAAGATTACTTTGGTTTAAAAATATGATACAATGTATTATTCAAAAAAACAACAGGAGTGTAAAATGAGCAAACTTGATGAAAAAATAGAGCTATACACAAAAAGTTCACAAGAACTTAACTTGGGTTTAGATGATGTATTGATTGCGAAAGTGACAGCCTCAATGGGGCCGGTCATCTATAATAATGACTCAGAAACTGTTGCGTGTAGTTCTGGTAGTGAGCTAACTACAGTGATGGAAAATTTTTTGAAAAAGAAACTCTTGTTAACACAGAGCGACGAGGAACTTCAGGCAGCCATTAAAGAGGTATGTGAAAAGATGGGAACAGCCAATAAAAAGAAATACCGTGCATTATTTTATGCATTGTTGGTTCAAAAATTTGGCAAAGAGAGTCTTTACGCGTAAGATACTTGACTTTTTAGAGCCAATAGACTTTTATGTGTCTATCGGCTCTTCTACTTGAAAAAATCCACCTATATTATATATGTTGTAATCCCTGTTGATTAAAGGAAGTGCTGGATGCGTTGCTACAGTTGTTCGGGGCTTAGTTTGTCTATCGTTTGTAAGGCGTGTAGAGAAAAGCTCTTTGTGCCTACCATGAGTACGCGCAGAGTAGGAACACTGGATGTCATCAGTTTTTACAAATACACACATCTTGAAGCACTTTTACACACTAAACATAAAGTAGAAGGTTACCGCATCTATAGGGCACTAGCAGAGATGACGATGAAGCCGTTCATCAAAGAGTTCGTTGAGGCAGATGATAGGATGGTGTACATCATAGGCATCGATGAGTTCGTAAAGAGTGGTTACGCGCATGTGGCGTTGCTGACACGCGCGATGAAAACAAAGTACTCTAAGCCTTTGCATGGTGTATTGTTGGCGAGAAATAGAGTGAACTACTCGGGTAAAAGTTTGCAGTTTCGGCTTGAGAATCCTAGAGAGTTTCACTACACAGGTAAATCTGGCATCGATGCCATACTGGTTGATGACATCATCACTACGGGCATCACCCTGCAAGAAGCACAGAGCGTGTTACTCTCGTATGGGGTGAATGTGTTGTTTGCACTCACGCTAGCCGATGTACAGGAGTAGAGGAGAGTGAGCATGAAAGAGTCTGAATGGATGGAAAAGCTGTGGGCGTGGGCAGACTTTAAGCAGATAGATGCGCGCGCGTTACCCAGAGAGAAAGAGTCACTCAGTAAACTCACTGAACTGGTGCTCATCGGACACAAGCTGGGTGCGTTGCCACCCGAACTAGGGCAACTCAAAAGCCTTAAATATCTGCATATAGAAGACAAAACACTCACCACACTACCCCTAGAGATAGGCAAACTCATCAGCTTAGAAACACTCATCTTAGAAGAGTGCAGCCTTCGTAGCCTTCCTAGTCAAATAGGCGCGTTAAAAAATCTGAAAAAACTTTATCTGGGTGACAATGCACTGACTCTTTTACCCCCAGAGATAGGAGGGTTACGCGCATTGGTCATACTTGATTTGCACGGTAATGTACTTAGAGAACTACCAAAAGAGATAGGATGCTTAGGGCAACTAGAGAGAGTAAATCTTAGCCATAATGCCTTAAGTATACTCCCTGAAGAGCTAGGGTTACTAAAAGAACTAAGGGAGCTTGATGTGCGCAGGAATGCACTAAATGCACTGCCAAAAGAGCTTGGGTTTTTGTGTCGTCTTGTCTATTTAGTATGTCGTAAAAACGCATTGACTACACTACCCTCTGAGATTGGAAAAATGCACTCACTCGAGATACTTGATGTAGGTGAAAATCACATCCAAACACTACCCAAAGAGATAGGTGAACTGAAAAACCTTCACACACTTGTGTTGAGTTCCAATGCACTCACAAGCCTACCCTCTGAGATAGGAAAATTGTGTCTGCTTCAGGAGCTTGATTTACGATTCAATACCATAACAACGCTTCCTAAACAAATAGAGCAACTTAAAAATCTAACTAAGCTAAGAGTTGATAAGACTATGCTATAAAAACAAATCATAAAGGAATACTATGGAATACATCACACTTTTTTTAAACGCGCTCTTCGACTTAAGTAATGCGATGGCACCTTACATACTCTTTGGACTTTTTTTTGCAGGCGTGCTGCATGTTTTTGTACCTCAAACACTGGTGACAAAACATCTAGGCAAAGAGAGCATCTCTTCTGTTATTAAAGCAACGCTTTTTGGCATCCCTTTGCCTGTATGTTCGTGTGGTGTCATCCCTTTGGCTACAGGCATCAAAAAAAGTGGTGCCAGCAAAGGTGCAACACTGTCGTTTCTCATCTCTACACCCATCACAGGAGTGGATTCTATCTTGGCGACTTATGGGATATTTGGATGGGTGTTTACCCTGTACCGCGTCTTTGCTTCGATGGTTATCGCGATGACGGCAGGCATCTTGACAAACTTGTTTGATAGTGAAGAAAAACCCCTACCCAAAACTCTTTTTGGTGCTACAAAACCACTTCAGACATTCTCAGCTGTACTGCCTGTGCAGACCAAAGAAGAAGCAAGTTGTTGCAGTGCTGGCTCTTGTGCGAGTGAGAAAAAACCTTTTTGGCTTTTTTCTGCACTGCGTTATGCGTTTATCACTTTGTTGGGTGACATTGCTAAACCACTTTTGTGGGGACTGCTCATTGGTGCACTTATCACCGTTGCTATTCCTCAAAATATCGCGGATATTCTTGTAGAGTACAGTTGGCTCTCTTACCTTATGGTGGTAGCCATCGCCGTGCCGATGTATGTGTGTGCGACTGCTTCTTTGCCCATCGCTGCGGGGTTGATGCTCTCAGGCGTGAGTGCAGGAGCGGCTTTTGTGTTTTTGTGTGCAGGGCCGGCTACCAACACGGTCACCATCAGTGTAGTCAAAAAGATGCTTGGAACGCGCTCTTTGTTTATCTACCTTGGGAGCATCATCATAGGAAGTGTACTCTTTGGTTTGGGCTTGGATGCCGTGTTTTTGGCATCTGACATCAACCCTGCAAGCTTGGTGCACCTGCATGAAGAGGCAGGAATAGTGTCCGTGGGGAGTTCAGTGGTCTTGTGGGCACTTGTAGGGTATCTGTTAAGTAGAAAGATTTAGCACCCATTAAAGAGTATTTGTCTAAAATTGATAGAATTTTTTAAAAGGAACAGGTATGAATTTAGATAAAGTGGTTTCGGGATTTTTCATCATCTTTGCAATGACACTCAATTTTGGTTTTTTTTATGGAGATCTTGTAGACATTACGCTGCATGACAAGTATGAGCTTTTTGCTGCGATAATCGTCAATATTATTGCAACAGTGCTGAAACTTGGAGACAGAACGCAACTAGGCTCAGTGCTTTTAGCAACGAGCCTAGTTGCGGTGATACAACTTGTAGCGGCTGCTTCAGTCTGGACAATCGCTTCAAATACAGTTGGGAATATTGATTCAAGCCTCTCTTCCATTATCGTGAGCTTAAGCGGGGGTGCGTTGCTTGCCAATATTGTGAGTGTGTTTCTCTATGTAGGTGATACGCTCAAAGCCAGACGATAGCCTCAAGGGATGAAAAACAATTCACTTTGGATTATCTTGCAACGGATGAGAGCGCCATTTTTAGTAATCATCTTGACTTATTTTATCTCAATGCTTGGCTTGCTCATTATTCCTGGTATGGATAATAATGGTAATGTCTACCATATGAGTATCTTTGATGCGTTTTATTTTATTACCTACACTGCTACAACTATAGGATTTGGTGAGATACCCTATGCGTTTACTTACCCCCAAAGGATGTGGGTAAGCTTTTCTGTCTATTTTAATGTTTTGGGTTGGTTTTACGGCATTGGTTCTTTGGTGGCTTTGCTTCAAGACAAAACCTTCATCGAAGAGCTTGCTAAAAATAGTTTTTTAAGACAGAGAAAAAATCTCAAAGAAAAATATGTCTTGGTTTTAGGGTACAACCTCATCACAAGTGAAATCATCAAAAAAGCACTAGAGAGCGGCATTAGAGCTGTAGTGATAGAGAAAGACCAAAGTAAAGTACAGGAATTAATGCTAGAAAACCTTACGCCACCTGTTTTGGTGCTCAATGCAGATGTGTATAGCCCACGCGCATTAGAGATGGCAGGGATTCACTCTCGGTACTGTAAAGCTGTTATATCACTTTTTCAAGATGATGCACTCAATGCAAGAATTGCCTTGGCAGTCAAACTTTTAAATCCTAAAGTGCGTTTGGCGGTTAAAGCAACAACAGCAGGCGATGTTGAAACCTTGCAAGATATTGGGGTAGACATCATCGAAAATCCTTTTGACATCATCGCAGCACAAACCGATAAAGCACTCAATAAGCCACATCTTCTTAGGCTTGAAAGATGGATTTACGGCTCAGTCGCACTTGCTGCACCTCTGATGCGATTTTCAGAAGGCAAATATGTGATGTGTGGTTTTGGACGCATGGGTGAGGTTATCTATAGGGTTTTAAAGGAAAACAATTTGGAGATAAAATGCATAGAGAATGACGACAGCAAATTAAAATATCTCAGTGAAAAAGAGAAGAAGGATGTCGTGTTTACTGAAAATTATGATAAAAAAGCATTGATTGACATTGGGGTTGAAGAGGCGAAATATATTATCATCGGCACAAAAAATGACACGACAAATCTTTCCATTGCCATTAAAGCCAAAAAATTAAACCCTGACATCATCACCATCGTAAGAGAGAATGAAATAGAAGATGTGTCTATCTTCCAAACAGACAAGACCGATCATGTCCTGATGCCTTCACGCATACTCATAGATAAGACCATTAACGCAATTATTAGACCCAGTGCAGATATGTTTGTTAAAAACCTTGATACCGTCAGTAATACAAAGGCGCAAGACATCATTAAAACCCTTCTGCAGATTGATCAAAATCCGCTTCTGTTTGAATTGAAAATTACAAGAGAAGAGAGTTTTGAACTTTATAAACGGCTTGAGGATAAAACATCCATCACGCTTGATGTATTGCGCAAATCTTTGGCAGCCAAAGAGCACTACAATAATGTGTTTGTTTTTTTCATATTACGAAAAAATAATGAGATTATGCTTCCTTCGTGGGATGAGCCTCTTAGGAAAGAGGATATTATACTTATCGGATGTGATGCCCATGCGCAAGAAGAAATCGCACTGATTGCGAACAATTTTTATGAATTTGAATTTGCGTATTTTGGCAAAGAGTACTCTTCTTTGCGCAATTTATTTCACTTTGTAGCCTAAGAGAAATACTCCTAAGCTTAGTGCAGAAACCATGATGATGGATGCACCTGAGGTGAGGTTGTAAGTGTAAGAGAGCCACAGTCCTGCAAGGGTAAATAGCGTTGCGATGAGACCCGAGAGAAACATCATCGAAAAAAGAGACTTGGAGAGTTTCTCGGCGATGTACACGGGGATGGTGAGCATCGCGATGACCAAGATGAGACCCACAACTTTGATGGCGATGACCACGGTAAGTGCAGAGAGTATGAGAATCAGCGTATAAAAAAAGGTGACATTGACCCCACGAAGGCTAGCATACTCAGAGTCGTAAGAGACAGCCAATATATCTCTGTACCACACTGTCACCACTGCTAGGATGATGGATAAGAGTACTCCCATGAACCAAAGATCCTCAGAACTTACCGCCAAGATAGAGCCAAAAAGATACGACATCAGATCGACATTGTACCCAGGCGTAAGGTCAACCAAGATGACCCCGATTGCCATACCAACGGCCCAGATAAGTCCTATAAAGGTATCCATACGGTGGCGTTTTTTGAGCGTGAGTGCAGCGATGAGTAGGGCTGACCCCACAGCAAACAAGGACGCACCCAAAAAGATAGGCAGTCCAAAATAAACCGCCATCCCGATGCCGCCGTAAGAAGTATGCGCGATACCACCGGCTAAAAACACCATACGGTTGACCACGATGAGTGAGCCGATAATCCCCGCTGCAAAAGAGACCAAGATACCTGCAAGCAAGGCATGCTGCATAAAGTCAAAACTTAAGGCTTCACTCATGGCTTTGTCCTCCATTTGGGTTCAGTCTCACAGCTCTCGCAACCTTTAGGTGCTAACATTTGCAGCAGTTCTATCTCACAGAAATGCTCTTTGTCACCATGGGTATGGAAAGTGTTTTGTTTGTCTGAGATGTCATGGTAAGAGAGGGTTTTGTTGACATGGGCTGCTTTGTTGGCATACTCCAAGATGACAGAGATGTCGTGACTGACTACGATGATGCTAATCTGTTGATTGAGCTTCTTGAGTAACTCATAGATGCTTCTTTGTCCTGTGATGTCGATGCTTGAAGTGGGTTCATCTAGTATGAGGATGCTAGGATTGGCACAGAGTGCACGGGCTATCATGACGCGTTGGCGCTGTCCGCCTGAGAGTGAGCCGATCTTCGTTTGGGCAAACTCCTGCATACCCACCTGAACCAATGCACCCATCGCACAAGACATCTCATTTTTGCCGTAGCCCAAAAGCGGTCTTTCGCCTTCTATGTGCCCCATCATGACCACCTCTATGACTTTGATGGGAAAATCAGTATTGATATTGGTGTTTTGCGGTACATAGCCGATGTGTTTGAGGCTTTGAGAAGGTTTTTTCCCTTCTATGGTGATAGTGCCTGATTGAAGAGGGTTGATGCCAAGTATGAGTTTGAGTAAAGTCGATTTTCCGCCACCATTGGGGCCGATAATAGCCAAAAAATCTTTTGCGTTAACTGTGAGGTTGATATTTTCAAGTATCGTCTGCTTGTCATACGCAAAGCCAAGGTCTTTGATTTCTATCATAGGAGTTTGAGCAGACATCTTACTCTTTGCCTGCGATGGCTTCTGCCATACCGATGAGATTGTCTGACCAGTT
>DYTF01000019.1:16627-27700 GCA_020726105.1 Sulfurovum sp.
GGTCTCTTCTGCACTAAGCAAAAAAGCCTCAAGATTTGTTTTATAAAAGCTTGCATTGGCAGGGTCTTTTTGTGCCAAAGCTTCATAAATATTTTGAGCGATAAGTTTTACATTTGCAGGTGAAGTCCAGATATGCGGATCACTGCCTGTGTGTTTGTGTCCCTCATGATGGGCTTCGTGTTCGTCGTCGTCATGCGCTTTTGGCATCTCGATTTTTGTTATCCCTTCAGCAAGATCGATGATTTGCATCTTGGGGTTGAGACTTTTAAACTTGGGTAGCCAAGCCTGTTCAAACTCAACACCGATAGCAAAATAGAGTTCAGCTTTAGAGATCTCTACCATTTGGCTAGGTTTGGGTTCGTAGTTGTGGGGTGAGTTACCGGGCTGTACCATCACTGCCACATTTACCTTCTCTTTGCCGATGGCTTTGACGAATGTCTGTTCAGGCAAGATGCTGACTATGGTGTTGATACTGGCGGAAAGCATCGTGTTGAGGGTCAGTAAAATAAGGGTCATTTTCATCATAAATAATTATATCTAAAGAATGATTACAAAAGACCTTAGTTTTAGCAACTAAGTCGCATTTGCAGAAAGTCATCATTCTTTGTTTAAAAAATGCATAAAACTTAAGCAGTCAAAATCTCTACTTAGACAAGGATGCGTGCTATAATCATTGACATATTGATACTTTATCAAAATGTGTTTATTTTACGGTAGAAATAGATGCGAAGTCATAGACAAACCAAAGGAAAAACGATGGCACTTAAAGTTGTACTCTCCCATAAGACGCACTACACCTATGATAAATACATTTCTCTCTCCCCACACAGTATCAGATTGCGTCCTGCACCACACTGTCGTACGCCGATTGATGCGTATTCGCTCAAAATTACCCCCAAAAACCATTTTATCAATTGGCAACAAGATCCTTACGGCAACTATGTGGCGCGTATTGTTTTTCCTGAAAAAGTCAAAGAGTTTGGCATCGATGTAGAGGTCATCGCCGATTTGGTTTCCATCAATCCTTTTGACTTTTTTGTTGAATCCTACGCGGAGCATTTCCCCTTTGTCTATAGAAAAGAGCTCGCCGATGAACTGATACCCTATCTTGAGGTGACAGAAAAAGGCAAAAAGCTTAGCAATTTCATCCTGTCCTTGGATTTTAAAGAGCAAAAAATTAACGACTTTTTGGTTTATCTCAATATGGAAATCTACAAATACCTAAACTATACAGTACGGCTTGAAGCAGGTGTGCAGACCTGTGAAGTCACACTCGATAAAAAGTTGGGAAGCTGTAGAGATTATGCCTGGCTTTTTGTGCAAGTGTTAAGAAATCTAGGGCTTGCAGCGCGTTTTGTCTCGGGTTATTTGGTGCAGCTCAAAGCCGATGAAAAATCACTCGATGGCCCAAGCGGGCCAGAAGATGACTTCACCGACTTGCATGCATGGACGGAAGTTTATTTACCAGGAGCAGGGTGGGTCGGGCTCGATGCCACCAGTGGGCTTTTTGCAGGAGAAGGGCACATACCACTTGCTTGTACAGCACACTATGAAAGTGCCCATGCCATCGAAGGACTTAGTGATAAGTGTGAAACCGAATTTGAATTCTCCAACACTGTCACACGGCTCTTTGAATCCCCTAGAGTCACCAAACCCTACCGTGATGACCAGTGGGATGCCATCTATCAGCTTGGATTTGATGTCGATGAAGAGTTGGAAAAAAATGATGTCAGACTCTCCATGGGAGGAGAACCGACCTTTGTCTCCATCGATGACATGGAGTCAGCACAGTGGAATACCGCTGCGGACGGGCCTGAAAAAAGAGCCCTTGCAGATACACTCTCAAGAAAGTTATTGGGCTCTTTTGGCAAAGGTGGCATGTTGCATTATGCACAGGGAAAATGGTACCCAGGTGAGCCTGTACCGCGCTGGCAGACCTCTATCATCTGGAGAAAAGACGGTAAAAAAATATGGAAAAACCCCGAACTTTTTGCGAGCATGAACGAAAGCTACAGCTATACCAATGAAGATGCCCTGAAATTCCTGCGTACCTTATCTTTGACTTTAGGTATCAGCACGGACTACATAGAAGAGGCTTTTGAAGACCCTGTGCACTACATCATCAAAGAAGCCTCTTTGCCTATCGATATCGACCCTACAGCCTTTGATCTCACAAGTGCCACCGAACGAAAAACTATCGCTAGAGTCTTGAGCCAGGGACTAGATAAACCTGTGGGCTTTGTTTTACCTCTGAACTACTCGGAGGAGATGTGGGTGAGTTCAAGTTGGGAATTTAAGCGTGGACGCTTACTTCTGATTCCTGGAGATTCACCTTTGGGGCTTAGACTGCCCATGGACTCACTGATAGAAAACCCCGAAGATGAAGCCTTGTTGCATCCTGAACCAGACCTCTTTGCCAGCGCACCCAAACTTGCCAAGTTCCGCAAAAAAGCAAAAAAGCAATGTGACAAAACAGATACACTTAGACTCACAACCGATCCAGGCGGTATGTTTGTGCGTACCGCGCTCAATTGTGAGATTAGAGATGGAAAGCTCTACCTCTTTTTACCCCCACTCAACCATACCGAAGCCTTTTTGAAACTCATCGCCGCCATAGAAGCCGTGGCAACGAAACTAGATATCAAAGTGGTGCTTGAGGGCTATGAGCCTGCACATGATTTGCGTCTTGACACCATCAAAGTAACCCCAGACCCTGGTGTCATTGAAGTCAACATCCAGCCTGTAACTTCATGGCGTGAACTCACCGATAACTTTTTTACACTCTACCAAGATGCCAAAGAGTCAAGACTGGGAACAGAAAAGTTTATGCTTGATGGTAAACACACGGGTACAGGAGGAGGAAACCATGTGACTATCGGTGCGATGAAACCCGTTGATAGTCCATTGCTTAGACGCCCTGAACTGCTGAGAAGTCTCATCACCTTTTGGCAGCATCATCCGGGGCTTTCGTATCTTTTCTCAGGTGCATTCATCGGGCCCACTTCACAGGCACCGCGTGTGGATGAAGGTCGGGCTGAAAACCTGTACGAACTAGAGATAGCCTTTTCGCAGATACCGCAAGACGAAGAAGTACCATTTTGGCTGACCGACAGGCTTTTTAGACATATGCTGACCGATATTACGGGCAACACGCACCGCTCTGAGTTTTGCATCGATAAGCTCTATTCACCTGATTCAAGCTCTGGAAGGCTGGGCATCTTGGAGCTTCGTGCTTTTGACATGCCGCCACATCCCAAAATGGCACTCATGCAAAACCTGCTCATACGCACCTTAGTCTCTTTGTTTTGGCGCAAACCCTATAAGCATAAACTGGTTCGCTGGGGTACACAGCTGCATGATAAGTTTTTACTTGAGCACTATGTCAAAGAAGACATCAAAGACATCGTGTCATTTTTAAATAATGAAGGGTATAATTTTGAATTAGATTGGTTTGACCCTTTCTTTGAGTTTAGGTTTCCGCTTTATGGTATGGCAACAGTGGAAAACATCCATCTTGAGTTGCGTGCTGCCATAGAGCCGTGGCATGTGCTTGGTGAAGAGAGCGGTTCGCAAGGAACAGCGCGTTATGTGGACTCTTCTTTGGAACGGGTGCAGATAAAAGTGAGTAACTTCACCGCTGAACGCTATGTGCTGACTTGTAATGCTGTTGTGATACCGCTTAGCCCTACAGGCATTGAGGGTGAGTTTGTAGCGGGTGTCAAATACAAAGCATGGCAACCGTGGTCTGCACTTCATCCGACTATCGGGGTAGATACTCCTTTGGTATTTGACATCGTCGATAAATGGAACCAAAGATCTATCGGTGGGATGACCTATTTTGTCTCTCATCCCGGAGGCAGAACTTATGATGCGTTCCCTGTCAATAGCAATGAAGCGGAATCCAGGCGCATCAATCGGTTTTGGGATTTTAACCATACGCAAGGCGGGGTGGATTATGTTGCAGCATCGATCATCAAGCAGAGTATGAGTGAAGTAAACGGTGCCAAAAGAGCTGTGATGCATAAAGAGAAATCAGGAGACAAAGTGTTTATTTACCAAGATGTACCATCAAGCCTTGAGTACCCCAATACACTAGACCTTAGAAGAAAGTGGGCAAAGTAGCCTATGGCGCTTTTTGAAGCTTATGTTTGTCAATCCTCTTTTGATGAAGTGCATGACAGTACAGGCGCACCTAGGGCGCACTGGAAAAAAATAATAGAAAGTATCGAATCTGTCGGTTTGGATGTACTTAAAGAGAAGCAGGCACAAATCGACTGGCATCTTGAGGACAATGGCGTTACCTATAATATCTATGATGATTACGATAAGCCTACGCACCGTTCATGGAGTCTTGATGCAATCCCTTTTGTTGTGGAATCTAAAGAATGGAATGAAGTTAAAAAAGGCTTAAAGCAACGCGCCAAACTCTTTAATCTCATCCTCAAAGACCTCTATGGTGAACAAAAGCTCATCAAAGAAAATATCGTTCCTGCTGAAGTGATTTTCGGTCACAAAGGTTTTTTGACTGAAGTATTTGATTTTGGATTTAAAGAAAATTTTAGCCTCTATTTTTATGCGACAGATCTTGCAAGAGGGCCTGATGGGAAAATATGGGTCATTGCAGATAAAACACAAGCGCCTTCTGGGCTTGGTTATGCCATCGAAAATAGACTGACGATGAATGTTGTTACAAATGATCTCTATCCAGAAGTAGAAACTAAAAAGCTTTCCCCTTTTTTGTATGCGTTTAAAGATTTACTTAAAGATCTCACCGGTGATGATCTCTCCAAGGCAGCACTGCTCACACCTGGAGCCTATAATGAAACTTATTTTGAACATGCTTACTTGAGTGCTTATTTGGAGATAAATCTTGTGCAAGGGCAGGATCTTTTAAGTAAAAGCGGTGCATTGTGGCTTAAAAGTATGAGCGGACTCAAGCAGATTAATACGCTTTTACGAAGAGTAGATGACCGTTTTTCAGACCCACTTGAGCTTAAAGGTGACTCTAGGTTGGGCGTTACAGGCATGGTTGAGTCGATGCGTCAGAATAACCTGCATATGATAAATCCTATCGGTTCAGCCATACTTGAAAATATTGGACTCAATCCTTTTATGACAAAAATAGCCCAATATTTTTTAAATGAAGAGCTTATCTTGCCTCAAATAGCAACATGGTGGTGTGGTCAGACAAAAGAGCTTGATTTTGTATTGAAAAACATGGAAACACTTGTTGTTAAAAAAATAGACCGTAGCACTGAAATACAAGTCTATTTTGGCAAGAGTATGAGCGTGGAAGAAAGAGAAACTTTAGCGCTGTTGCTACAAAAAGACCCCCATAAGTATGTCGCGCAAGAAGATGTCGATTTTTCGAGTGTCCCGTATTATCACAAAGGTAAGATTGAGCCGAGAAATGCCGTAATACGCTCTTTTGCTTTGCGTAAAAATGATGACTATATCGTGATGAATGGTGGACTTGTGCGTATGGCATCAAGTAAGGATTCTTTAGTTGTCTCTTCAAGCTCCGGAGGTATCAGTAAGGATTTATGGATACTAGGAAAAGACAAAACCATGCCTGCTTTCCCTGCCCAGCCGAACCTGACACCCTATGTAGAAACTTCTATCGACAAGATTTCAACACTCAAAGCGGAAAATCTTTTTTGGCTAGGAAGATACCTTTCGCGCTCGATTTCTACTGCGAGACTTCTTTCGCATGTCATCAAAAAAATAACAAATTTTTATCGTTATGAGGTCGTAACTTCCAAGGAGTCTCAAATGATTTTGCAACAAGCACTTACCCATATGACGATGACCTATCCAGGATTTTTAGACCCAGAAAATAAAAAAAATCTTGATATTTTTCCCATGAGAGAACTCACTTCGGTTATCAAAGATGTGCATCGTTCAGGCTCTTTGTCGCTTACCTTGATGATGCTGTCCAATGCCAATATGAATCTCAAAGATTTGCTCACTTTGGAGTCATGGAAACTGTTTGATAGGCTACAAAAAGAGTGGAGTGCTTTTGCAAACAGAAAAAATGATACGACTCTTGTTGTTGCCAGCGAACTTGATAATTTACTTATCTATCTGATGGCATTTAAAAAGTTGGTAGAAGACAGTATTTTTAAAGAGCAGGGGCTTATCTTGTACCATATCGGCTACAAAATAGAAGACGCACTGCTTCTCATCTCTAAAACCAAATCGATGTTAAGTCAAAAACTAGACAAATTAGTAGGACATGATGTATTGGAGGGAATGCTCAATTCCATGGAGAGTTTTAATGCTTACAGGGCACATTACAAAAGCTCATTGACGCTTGAATATGTAGTTGAGTTTCTCATTTTTAATGTTCAGTTTCCAAAGTCACTTCATCATACTATCCGTAGCCTTCTAAGTGAATTTAAACATTTGCCTAAGGCTTCTGAAGTCTGTACTCCATACGAAGATGCGATGATAAAAGCGAAGTTATTGTTGCATGAAACAGACCTTAAAAGTGTGTTGAGTATCCAAGAAGACGAAGGTGTTTATACACAGTTGGATGATTTACTTACCTCTTTATTTGATCTTTTTTTAGCGTGTTCTAACGAATTTTCAAAAACTTATTTTGCACATTATGGTGAATAAAATGATTTATGATATTTTCCATAAAACCGAGTTTGTCTATCAGAGTCCTGTAACTTTCAGTCACAACCTTGCCAGACTCAAACCCAAAACAACATCCTGTCAAAAACTTTTGGATTTTTCGATGGAGATTAGCCCAGAGGTATTTGAAACACATGAGTTTACCGATATGTTTGGAAACAATACCACGCATATGCTCATCAGAGAACCACATCAGGCACTCGTCGTTACAGGTAGATCTAAAGTGCAACTCTTTCCTGAGTATAGAGAAAAACATCTTGAGCACATCAAGCTCAAAAGTATCACTTATGCGCGAGCAGCCCAAAGGTTATCAAACTTTCATATCGATGATGTTTTCGCCAAACAGTATCTCTTTGAATCGGCACTCATACCCTACGCCCCACAAGCCATCAAAACTTATGCATTGGAATCATTTTCAAGCAACAGAGATCTTTTTGAAGCGGCACAGGAGTTTATGGAACGCATCTTTTCTGATTTTGATTTTGTTTCAGGGTTTTCAGACATCACAACACCTATCGAAGAGATTTTTGAGGCCAAAAAAGGTGTCTGTCAGGATTTTGCACAGTTTGCCATCTCTGCGTTACGGAGCATTGGGCTGCCTGCACAGTATAGAAGTGGTTACATTGAAACGCTACCACCAGAGGGAAAAGAGAAGCTATTTGGAACGGATGCCTCACATGCGTGGTTTAGCCTCTATATCCCCAATGCAGGTTGGATAGATTTTGACCCTACGAACAATCTCATCCCCAAAGAGCAACATATACTTTTGGGTTCAGGAAGAGATTATCACGATATTTCACCGCTTAAAGGTGTGGTTATGAGTAGTGGAGAGAGTAAACTCTCTGTGATGGTTGATGTTCGAAAAGAAGAGACAAACAAGCAAAAGCTGAGTGATGAGATACAACGCCAAATGCAGAGCCAGCAATAAAGCTGGACTACTCTTCTATGATGAGTTTATCAATCGTAGCGTAGATGCATTCCATCATGGCATAAGGTAGCTCATCGATGTATTCTTTGGGACAATTGTCAAATATATTCAATTCGGGATTGAGCATTTTAATCGCCACATTAATCTCTTTGAGTATCAACTCTGTCATTGCCTTTTCTTTGTCCAGCCTCAGACGCAAATCAACTTCTTCTACCAGTTTACCCAGTTTGAAAAAATAATCACTGCTTTTTCTGTGACCTCTGTGTGCGTGTGCACCCCAGATAATAAGTATCAAAGAGAGTGCTTTGTCTAAATCGTTGCCGTCAATGTGGCTTCGTTTGGTTTGTAAAGTCTGAAACATATCATTGAGCGCGATAATCTCACCAAAAGCAACACTGTCGATGTAGGCACGAGAGATAATGGCATTTTCTCTGGCTTGAAGCATCATCTCTCCAAGGTTGGCTGTATGTTTACCTCTGATGGCTTTATGTAAAAAATCCGCAGCACTGACATACTTCAAATTAATGTTGAATTTTTTATATAAGGCAGTGCCTGCTTTATTGTCAACATCGATGATGAGATCATAGGCTCTATTTATCTCAAAAAGCATTCCTTCTAAGCGTTGTAAGTATCTACCGAGCCAGTACATACTGCTGGCGATATTTGCTGTCAATAACTGTTCCATCTTATAACTCCATTACCCATGTATCTTTAAAACCGCCACCTTGAGAAGAGTTCACCAGATAATTACCCTCTTGTAGCGCATAGCGTGTCAAACCGCAATTCCACACTTTGACATCTTCACCCATCACGACATAAGCTCTAAAATCGGCTTTTCTGTCCTGAAGTTTTCTGTCAAGATAGCATTTCTCATCATAAAATTCTATCAATTCCTGAGCGATAAACCGCCTCGGTTCAGCTTTGATGGTTGCCTTAAGGTCTTTGATTTGTATCGCAGTAAGCGCATGTCCAAACAGTACACCATAGCCACCCGCTTCAGCGACATCTTTGATGACCAGTTTTTCCATATTGTCCATCACATAGTCCATATCTTCTTTAAAATACGGCAGATAGGTCGGTGCATTTTTCAAGATAGGCTTTTCATTCAGATAATACTCTATCATCTTGGGTACAAAATAGTAAATACCTTTATCATCAGATACACCATTTCCGATGGCATTGAGTAGTGCGACATTACCTGCAAGATAGGCCTCAACCAATCCAGGAACACCGATTAGGCTATCAGGATTGAAGAATTTCGGATCTAAAAATTCATCATCTAAGCGTTTATAGATAGAACCAACGCGTATTTTTTTGCCGTTGTAGTTTTTAAAATAGACTTTTTTATCGATAACTACCAACTCATGTGCACGAACAAGCTGTGCGCCAATCTCCTGAGCCAGATAAGAGTGTTCATAATACGCGGAGTTAAACCTTCCAGGCGTTAGCACGACATTGATGCCTCCTGTGCTGACATACTCCATCGAATCAGTGATAATTTTAGGATAATTTTTAATCGGTTCGATTTTTAGATTTTCAAAAAAATCAGGATAGATTTTTCTATAGGTATCGCGTATGGAGAGCGGGTAGCTCGCACCGCTTGGAACACGCAAGTTGTCCTCTAAAATGACCCACTCATCATCAGAAGAATCTTTCACGAGGTCTATACCATTGATGTGTGTTCTGACTTTTTTTGAGGGAGAGAATCCTACAAATTCTTTGAGAAAACCGCTTGCGCTTTCTATGAACTCTTTGGGGATGATGCCATCTTTGACTATCTTTGCATCAGTGTAGAGATCTTCAAGAAAAAGGTTTAACGCTGTAACTCTTTGAATAAGCCCTTTTTCTATCTTGCTGAACTCTTTTTTTGAGATGATTCTGGGAATAATATCAAAAGGCAGAGACTGTTCAATGAAGTTGCCGTCTTTATAAAGATTGAAGTTTACAGCAAACTTATCCATATAGCTTTGGAACTCATCGATTTTATGTCTGTCTTGCTGGGCAAAGATGTCCCAAAATTTTTTATGAAGTTTTGTTGATTTTTCTAACATTACAGTGCCTTCCTCCTCCAGTCTTGTATTTCATGTTTAATTATAGCCTTAAAGTTACACTTTTGGTATTGAATTGATTGCTTATTTTGTAATCAATTTGAAAAACAGTCATAGATGAAAGATTGAACAACTAGGCTAAATGTGTCTTCGTGAAACATTTGAGAAAAAATAAGAAACACGAAAGAAAGAAAGAATGCTTATTCGGAAGAAAAGAAGTAAGTCTGGAATGATAGAAAGTTTACAATTTCGGACAAGAAGTAAGCTATTCTAGGTACATCCAGAAAGAATCTATCTTCCTAGACCGTAGTATAGTCATTAAGTATAAATGCATAAAAAATAAACGATTAACAGACGAATAATCTAAGGATAAATTACATCTTTTAGGAAAAAGAGACTCCCAAGCCCGAATCATCACTGAGGACAATCTGACTTTTATTAAACACAACTGACGATTTTAGAGGGTGTGAAGCCAGCAGACTCACCGCATCTAAGTCAAGCATTGTGATGACATCCGTCTTAGCTGAAGCCACATGTACACCTGCTACCACAGCGATGGGACCTTCAAGCATACAGCCTATCATACACTTCACGCCAAAGGAGTGAGACAAATCAGCCAAAGCCAAAGCCTGTGTGATACCTGCGGTTTTAGCCAGTTTGATGTTTACATAGTCAATAGCTTGCATCTCAAGAAGTTTTTTAGCATCTTTGAGACTAAAGATGCTCTCATCTGCCAACACGGGAGTCTGCACTCTCTCTTTAATGTATTTTAGTCCCTCTATGTCCTCAGCGGGTACAGGTTGTTCTATAAACTCAGCAAATATATCTTTGTTCTCTAAGGTATGTAACAGTTTCACGGCATCTTCAGCACTCCAGCCTTGATTGGCATCGAGCCTTAGGGTAATGTCTTTACTTAGGGCTTCATGTAGTGCGATAATGCGTAGCGCATCTTTTTTCGGATTCTCACCTATCTTTATCTTTAAAGTTTTGTACCCAAGTCCCACCGCATGAAGGCTGTCTGCTATCATCTGTTGTGTATCACCCATACTGATGGTAATATCTGTCGTAAACTTCCTTTGAGTACCGCCCAACATGGCATAAAGCGGTTGATTGTATGATTTGGCTTTAAGGTCATACAAAGCTATCTCAAGTGCCGATTTGGCTGTGGTATTTTTGACAATCAAAGTGTGTACTGCTTTAAGTAACCCATCAAAGTCTTCTATCTCTCTACCAAGCAGATGGGGTTTGATAAACGCAATCGTAGCCATCATCGACCCGATGGTCTCCCCAGTTATCTGGGGAGTAGGCGCTCCCTCACCATACCCCAGCAATCCATTGTCACACTCGATGATAACCACCAAATCTTCCAACGCCTCAACACGACGCAAGGCAGTGACAAAAGGCGTTTTGAGAGGGGCTTTGAGGATGCTAGTGTGGATGGCGGTTATTTTCATGTGG
>DYTF01000204.1 GCA_020726105.1 Sulfurovum sp.
CTCACACATTTGTGTTTCATCATCTTTTTGCTTCTCTTTGACAAATCTACTTTGGCACACTTGACAGATACCGATGGCGTTGTCTGGAATTTGTGGAGTTGCTTTTTTTGAGTAATCAGCCTTTAAAAAATTGCTTTTTGCATTTTCTAATAGATGGGTTAAATTCATCGTCCCACGACTTGCCTTAGTTAAGCCGATATAAGGGTAGATTTCATCATCAAATTTTTCTTGAAAAATGGTTAAAACACTCTCTTTTAACTCCTCAAAGATTTCAATTCCCTCAGGCACCAAAAAATATACTCCACTCTCATCTCTATAAACCTCATTACCCAAAGCATAATGCGTTTCGATAATCTTTTTGACCCCATCATCTACTTTTTTACAAGTTTCTCGATACCAAAGTATATGAGCAGGTTTAAGTCCTTTTTCTGCCAATGCCAACTTATCGTATTGAACTCCCAAAATTTGCCATTTGATAGATTGAGGTGTGGTGATATAGTTTGCACTTTGAGTTGTACCCAAAGCCATTCCCGCCAAAGAGGCTTTAAACATCGTAGCACTCATATAAGCTTGGTCATAGAGCGTAACATCATTGACGGGAAATCGGCTATCGCTTAGGAGCTTGGAGTACCATTTTTTTATCTCTACTAATACAAAGTTTCTTAGCTCTTGCCAATTTGGATTAGCATACCAATTATTTGTTTCACACGCTTCATTCAAAGCGATAAAAAAAGATTTTCTTCTATCATCAAAAGAGTCTTTATCCACATCCTTGATATATCCACCAAAAGCATTGGCTATCCACAAAGAACCATTTATTTGCTCTCTTGGACTTCCTTTATCAATCCCTGAATTGACATTTTCACACCCTCGAAAAAATACTTTTTTGACAATATCACTACTGGATACATCGCCTTTGAAATACTCTACCCATTTTTGAGTTTGGCTATTGGTGGTAATAGCAGTATCAAAAATAAGTGTTTTGAGTTGTACATTAATAGTTTCTAATTCCGTTTGAAAATGATTTTGTTGGTAATAATCTTTGTAACTACTAAACAATTGTGTTTCGTTTGGAAAATAGCTCTGCCAATTTCCAATTCCAATATGTGTTTTCCCAAGATTAAAAAGCAAACTTCCAATCTCCGCCTTAAGTATCTCATTTCGATTATCTTTTAAATTTTGAATATTTAAACTCATCTCTCACTCCAAAACTCTT
>DYTF01000205.1 GCA_020726105.1 Sulfurovum sp.
CCCCCACACTTGGAGCAAATAGTTCCATCTCACTTAGTTGATTTAATAAGTCTAGACAGTTGTGAACTACATATCCATTATGCACCTGATAGTTATGTAGATCATCTATTTCGAAGTTATAAGTAGGCTCAGGACTAGATACCCATATCCTTTTTATGTTTTCTGTATTCACGTTTGAGAGCGTTCTTTCTATCTCTTGCGCATTTGTCTCCGCAGCAAGTCTGCGTTTGAGTGCCTGTGAATGTATCTCCGCAGATAATACATACATGTGTAATGTCTCTTCTAACTGCTTCCTTATTTTGTTTACCTCTGCACTCTGTACTACAGCAGAAAGCTCCTCGAGAAGTAGGTTTGAATACTGTTCCACATTCTTTACACTCTCGCTCTTTTGCATGTTCATTATGCCAAGTGTTTCTACAAGAGTTGCTACAGAACCTAGCATCTTTTCGTGATTTTTCAGATGGTGTAAATTCTCTGTCACAACAAGCACATCTAACGGGAACTCTTGAAAGTTTTCTTCTTTTCTTTTTACCAATGTACAATCCTTGCTTTCCTTTCTTAGCAAGTTCTTGAACTTCATCAAAGTTTTCTGCAACATAAGCTGCAAGGGCAGCACCACTAGTCTTATCTTGCCCCAAATGCTCAGCTCTGTGCTCTTCAGCAGTAAGAAGTGTAAGGTTAGTGATACTATTATTAGTTTTATTTTCATCAATATGGTGTACTTCATATCCTTCAGGTATTTCACCATTTGTGAGTTCATACACATATTGATGAAGCCAGTTTTTTCTGCTACCATCTGTACATCGGACTGTAGATTGGTAGTATCCATTAGGTTTTCTACTCCACTTATATCCATTAAATTCAATTGTTGTTTCCATGCTATATTCCTTGTAATAGAATCACCCTCAACTAAATCTCTAGCAAGTTTATAGGTATTACCTACAAGCACTGGATGAAATTCACTAAATCTTAGTACTTCACCACTACAAAGTTCGATATTAGTTATTGGTTTTACTCCAGTCATTCTAGCATCTTTTACCTTACAAATAACTGAACCTCGTGCACTAAATCCTATCACCTCATCCCCATCAACTATATCACCAATTAACTTATAACCAGTAGGTGTATCAACTTTAGTATCATATGGACAACAATCATCATGCTTAAGGGAGGCAACACCCCCAGCTAACGTGAGTTTACTAAGCTCTG
>DYTF01000206.1 GCA_020726105.1 Sulfurovum sp.
GTTTTCCTAACATTGAGTTAAAGGACTCACCAACCTCTTTTGGAGATTTTCCAAGTTTGATAGCAACAGACGACAAAGCTCCTATCTCTTCTTTATCTATCCCAAATTTCAAAGCTTTACTATCAAATTTCTTAAATGCTTGTTCGACTCCTTTTATTTCAAAGGTGCTTGTTTTTAGTCTGATTGATTCTAGTGCTTTTTTGTATTGGTCAATTCCTGTTAAGAATAGAGCCAAATCATCACTGTATTCACCGCCAAAGAGGTCAGACAAAACTCCCATCTGCTCGGTCTTTTTAACTTTCGCAAGTCTTTCCAGGAAACTATCAATAGCTTTTGTAGGATTTTCATCTATCTCTTTTTTAAGCTGTTTAGCACTTATGCCTATATCTTTAAGCCCCTGCATAAAGTCTTTATTTTGCTTTTCTGGAGTCTGAAGTTTGAGTAAAAACGCATTAATACTCGTTCCTGTCTCCTCTGAACTTTTACCTAGAGATAAAAAAGTACTTGCCATAGCACCTGCTTCCTGTCCTGTAAGTCCTGCTAAACTAGCATTCCCACCCACACGACTCAAGACATTTACTATGTCCCTAGCTTTTGACGCACTATTATTTGAAAGATGGTTTATCGCATCTCCTAATTGTCTTGCTTTCTCGATATTTAAGCTATATACATTCATGATTTTAGCGATGCTATCTCCTGCATCACTAGCACTCATGTCGAAAGCAGTACTCATCTTTGATACTATCTCAGTAAAACCAATAAGCTCTTTTTTTGCGATTCCAAGTTGACCACCACTCGCTGCAACCTGTGCAAGTTCATTTGCACTCATCGGAATAGTTCGAGTTAACTTTATAAGGTCATTGCTAAACTTATCAAGCTCTGCTTTTGAGGTGAAGTCAACAACTTTTTTTACATCTGCCATTGACGATTCAAAATCAATCGCTGTCTTGATGGGAACAACGACACTAGCACCCAAAGCGACCTTATCCATCAAAGAAGAGCGAAAATTCGCTCTATCATCCATGATGGTCTTTATCTTGACATTTCTTTTTTGAACGCTATCCATCGTAGCACCTAACTTATGAAGCTGTGTATCTGCTCTCTTAGCTTCCTCGCTATCTACTCTTAAAGTTGCTCTCTTCGTTTTTAGCCTATCAATTGAACTACCTAGCTTGTCAATTGAAATATTTGAAGACGCAATAGCC
>DYTF01000207.1 GCA_020726105.1 Sulfurovum sp.
CCGCCTTCGCATCACAATCCCCTGCTTCAGGAAAATAAAACCCATCAAACGCTGTATCTATCCCCAAAGACTTAAGTGTCTCTTTTTTGTAATTTTCATAGACATTTTGGTTGTGTTTTTCATACTGGGCAAACTGTTGTGCATCTGCTTCATCTTTAGGCAAACGCACCACACCCGTTTGGTGAAAATACTGCGGACATACCGACAGATAAAATGCTTGCGCATAGCTAAACGCCTCATTAGTCAAACTCTGAAGCGCGCCACCCTTGCCTATCTTAGGCGAAACAAAAGCCCCCGCCGCCCCCGAACCACCCGAAGCAATGCCTTTTTTGTCTAACACTAATACTTTTTGATTTTTTTGTGACAGTGTGTATGCTGTACAAGCACCAGCGATACCTGCTCCAATGATGATGGTGCCGTAGGTCTTAGACATTGAAGCCTAAACCGTAATTTCTTTAATATCCGCAATGCTCTTAAAGGTCTTATAGATCGAAGCGATGGTGTTGAGTCTGTTGGCTCTTATGTCCGCCTCTTCGGCATTGACCATCACATCATCAAAATAGCTGTCAAGTTCTCTTTTGAGTCCAAAGAGTGCTTCAAGTTCTTCTTTGTAGCCGTGGTAAGAGGCATTGAGGACTTTTTCGTATGCAGTGTAGAGCACCACTTCAGCTTCTTCTTTGAAGAGTGTCACATCGATGCTCAAGTGGCTATCCAAATCGACCTCTTTGGAGATGTTTGCCACGCGCTTGAAGGTGGAGAATTGCTCTTTGAAAGTATCGGCACAGACGATGGCGTTGAGTGCGGTGACTTTTTTGGCTATCTCGTTGATGTCTCTTTCACCTGAAGCCAGCACCGCAGCGATAACAGAAGGGTTTGCAGGCAGTGATTTGTTGATACGCTCCACGATAAACTCGCTCAAAAGCTTTGTATCAAACGCTTCATAACTACCTTTAAGCAGGGTAATCACATCATCAATGTTAAACGGCAAATCATACGCCGTCACAATGCGCACCATACCGTTAACGGCGCGACGAAGTGCAAAAGGGTCTTTTGAGCCTGTCGGGATTTTGCCTACTGAAAAGAGTCCAAATAAAGTATCGAGTTTGATACTCATCGCCACGATGGCACTAAAGACTGAGTGTGGCAGTTCTGCACCCTCACCTACAGGCATATACTGCTCTTTTATGGCATCATAAACCA
>DYTF01000020.1 GCA_020726105.1 Sulfurovum sp.
GGATCAATATAACAAAAAGTGATTTTCCAGCCTCCCGTTTTTTTCATTACGCCTTTAATCCTACCCAAACGAACTCTTTTCCTGCTGATGAGTCGCCTGATGCCTCTTGCTTCTCGCCTTGCCTTGTTTGGAGATTCTTTTTCTTTTGGAGTTTGTACCGCGGTAAATAGCCTTATGCCACAATCTATGATTTTATTGTTGGCTATATTTTCTCTATCATGCTCTACTACTGACCACCCAAGTGATGCTATGCCTAAGTCAATACCTAATATTTTTTCAACTATTTCCCACACCTTAATAAAAATCTTAGTTTTTCTATGCTACCATTCAAATTGTAGCACAACGAAGCTGGATACTTTAGGGCTATAATAAGAGGTTCGAAGCTCCTCGTAAAGCTCTATTTCACTGAATTTATTCTAGAAATATCTTTAAAAGCTTTACTTTCATACATTCAACTTAATCATCTAACTAACATTTCATTTTTCGATTGTTCACTCGACATAAAAAACTACTCTTGCATTTCGTAGATGCGGTAGCGTTTGTTTTTTACTTTTATCTGTGGTGGTTAGTGCTTCAAACTCGAACTAGATTGTATTCTCCTCTAGCAAGGTTTGTGTATTTCTTAAAAGTTAAGATGTTGTGTTTGGTCATACCCATAGATGTCAGGAAAAACCAAAAGTTTACCATCTTGCGTTACATAAGTCGTCAAATACGCCGTATGTACAGGCAAATGTTTACTGACACTGATGTGATGTGTTTTATAACTCTCATACTTTTTCTTAACATCCGCATAGTTGGCGTTGGTGTAATTTTCCGTAAGATATTTGAGCATATTTTTAGGGTCACCCAGTCTAATGCACCCATGACTAAAGGCGCGTACTTTACTGTTAAAGAGATTTTTGGTTGGGGTATCGTGCATATAGACAGAGTGCTGGTTAGGGAAGATAAATTTCACGCGTCCTAAAGCATTTCTATCTGATGGTACTTCGATAAACTTAAACGGCACAGGCCCTTTTCCACCTTTATAGTCTTTCGCCTCGGCTGCGTTAAATTTGAGTTTTGGTGAGTTAAGATTGTAATCATGATGCATCTCTAAGCGGTGGCTTTTGAGATAGCCTGGATTTCTGAGTGTGGCAGGGATGATTTCATTTCTTGCGATACTATCTGGTACATTCCATGTAGGATTGAGTGTGATATACTGCAAATTTTCAGAAAAAATAGGTGTTTTATTTTTCTTTGTCCCAGTGATGACCTTCATTTTTAAACAGGTTTTACTCCCATCAACAATACGCACATGAAACTCAGGAATATTGACCAAAGCGTAATTATTCCCCAGACCTGGCTTAAGCAGCTTCACTCTCTCAATGTTAAGGCGAACTTGTCTCAGTTCTCGTGATGAGCTTTTATCTGAACGCTCCATCGCGTGATATTTTGCGATAAGTGCGTTAAATTCTCTATATTGAGGTACATAGGGCTTGAGGATTTCTTCTATACTTTGTCTGTCTTGAAGTTTCCCTATAAGCTCGTTGGCGTCAACTTTTTGCTCATAGATGCCATAAGTCGTGGTCGTTTGTCCGCTTATTTCTTCTTTTTGTCTTGCGTTAACGATGCACCCGTTTGCAAGGTTTTTTGTATAAACATAAAGCATATTGGTCATTTGTTGGGGCTCTTGTGAGACTTTGACTTTTTCATACAAGGTTTGTTGGTTACAGATAGACATATATTTATCTTTAGCAAGTATGCTTAAGAGCTGTTTTTTTTGTGCATCATCCCAAGTAACTTTTGGTATCTCGGGTTTTTTCGGTGGCTGAAGTGGGGTAGTGCTACCACATCCACTGAGCAGCAAACCTACTACTACCGCCATCCATAACTGTACTGCATTTATCTTCATCTTATTCTCCCTTTATGTGTTGTGCACAAGTGTACGCGCTCGAAAATGCCCACTGAAAGTTGTACCCTCCCAGTCTTCCCGTAACATCGAGTACCTCTCCTATAAAGTAGAGTCCTTGTGTTTTGAGGCTCATCATACTCAACTTATCTATCTCATTTGTATTGACTCCGCCTTTAGTGACTTCAGCTTTGGTGTAGCCAAAAGTACCTGCAGGCGCGAAGCTGTATGCTTTTAGCGGGTAAAGTCTTTGTATCTCTTCTTTGCTTAGTTGATTGCAGGGTTTGTCTTGCAGTTCAAATTGTACCAAAAATGCCTTTGTAACGCGTTTAGGAAGTGGTAAAATAGAAGAAAGCTGCTTTTTACTCTCAAGCAGTGTTTGCCATGAAAAATGGGGTAAAAAATCGATACTCATCTTTCCTTTTTCCCAGTAAAGTGAGGCATCCAACACCGCAGGACCACTGATGCCTTTGTGTGCAAAAAGCAACGCACCCTCACAAACCTTTCCTGCTATATCAATCTTCACTTCACAAGAAACACCTGAGAGTTCTTTGAAAAAAAACTGTTCTTTTTGAACCGTAAGACCAACCAATGCAGGTGCGGTATTCGTGAGTGTATGCCCAAATGAGCGTGCTATCTCATACCCTATGTCACTTGCACCCAATATAGGATAACTAAGACCACCCGAAGCGATAACCACACTCCTAGCCGTATGTGTCTTTTTGTCGGTTTTGACATAAAACATCTCTTCTCGCTTGTGTACCTCTAAAACTTTTTCTGAGCCAAGTAGTGTTTGTTTGGCAGACTCTTTGAGTAAAACCGCCAACAACTCTTTGGCTGAGTCTTTACAAAAATACTGCGTCTCTTTTTGTAGCACAGGAAAAAGCTTTCTTTCTCCTAGCCATTTAAGCAGTGCTTTTTCATCAAACCCTCTCAATGAAGGCTCAATAAATGTGGCATCAGCCAGATAATACGCCAAGCCCATACGACTATTTGTGATATTGCATTTTCCACCGCCTGAGATGAGTATCTTTGCGCCCAATTTGGGGTTGGATTCTATGATTGTGGCAGTGTTTTTAGGCAAGAGTGAGGCGAGCATCAGTGCGCTTGCTCCACCCCCTATGATGATGAGTTGCTTATCCATGGATGCCATTATAGCCAAAGCCGCACTTAAATATTTAAAGTTTTCTTTATCTTGATTTTGATACCATAAAATATTAAAACAAATGGAGAAGTGATGGGCAAAATTGCTTTTATAGTATTGCATCTGCTTACACTTTCTTATGCGAGTCTTTTTACTATTGTCGATAAAAATGGTAAAGTGTACCACAGTGAAGCGATGCAACACGCCCAAAATGCCTATCTTAACCAAAATGCAACAGAATATTCACTTCAAGCCATCTACGACGAACTGCACCGCGCCGAAAATCTTGCACGCCTAGCCGAAGCAGCACGAAAACGCGCCACCCGCATCGCCAAAGCACAGCAAGAAGCAGCGAAAGAAGGAAAAGTCTATCAGATTTCTGCCGTAGACAAACAAAAACTTCTCGAAGATGCAAAGTATTTTAAAGGAGGCAAATATGTTTGGGGTGGCACCAAACCAGAAGGTTTTGACTGCTCTGGGTATGTGCAGTACCTCTACAACAAACACAACATCAACTTGCCTAGAACGGCATGGGCACAGTCACAAAAAGGCACACCTGTAGATAAGTCAAACCTGCAAAAAGGTGACCTACTTTTTTTCCTCACCGACAAAACGCGGGGCATCCCTGTCACTCATGTGGGCATCTATTTAGGTGATGGCAACTTCATCCATGCCGCTTCCAAAAAAGACGGCATCATCATCTCCCCCATCACCCATGGAAAGTATGCAGACATCTTTGTCTCAGCACGCAGGGTTGCGACGCAGACTTAACGCTTCAAATTAGAGTCTTTGCAAACGCTTCAATGCCTCTTTGACCAAAGTGGCCGTATCTCCCGTAACGCCTACAAGTGCTTTTTGGATGACCTCTTTTTTGAATCCTAAACTCTCTAACGCCATCACAGCGTCACCCATGGCACCTGAGCTTGCACTCTCTGCATTGACATCGACGATGAAGTCCGCGAGTTCTACCAATATGCGACTTGCAGCCTTAGGCCCAACTCCGGGAACGCGTTTGAGCATACTCACATCTTTAGAAGCCACCACTTTTGCAAAAGTCTCAGGCGTAAAGGTCGAGCAAATAGCAAGCCCCACCTTAGGCCCTACACCATTGATTTTGAGTACGGTGTCAAACATCTTTTTTTCGTTCAGCTCCATAAACCCAAAAAGCAAATGCGCATCTTCACGAATCACCTGCGTGACAAACAGTTTCGCTTTTTTATCGGTGATGTGACTTGAAGTGTTAATGGACACCTGCACCTCATAGATGATGCCACTTACATTGAGATGCAAAAAAGTGGGCTCTTTCCTCTCAACGGTACCTTCTATACCTACTATCATACTTTTACCTTCAGTGTTTTTTAGATGTTTAGTATAACGCGCTTTTTAGACATAACACAAAAATCATGTCATTTTGTCATATTTATCACATTGCACCACAACTACGGGCTTATTACAAAACCCTCTGATCTAAAATAAAATCGCGTATCATGTGGATAAAAGTAGGGATGCTTTGGTTTGCGTCGACGATGAAAGTTGCCTGTTCTCTATAGGTCTCGATGCGCTGTTCATACAAGGCTCTGGCTCTGGCTTCGTCTTGAAGCAAGGGGCGTTTATCGCGTTCTCTTTTGGTGAGGCGTTTTAAGATGACATCAAAATCAGCGTTGATAAACACGATGAGAGACTTCTTGGATATAACACTATGTATGGGAAGTCCGCCGCCTGTAGCGATGATTTGACCTTTTTTTTGGGTGAGTTCGTCAATGCACTCTTGCTCAAGCGCACGAAAATACGCCTCACCTTTGCTCTTAAATATCTCAGTCACCGTCGCATTTTCTTTGACTTCGATGATGTTATCCACATCTTTAAAGTCCTTATAAAGCTGCAGAGCGAGCATCTTAGCCACACTGCTTTTGCCACTTCCCATAAAACCTATAAGGACTACATTGTCATATACTTTTGGAAATCCCACTATTTGCCTTCTTGTTTTGGGGTATTGTATCTCAGATGATGCCTCATGCTAGTCATCATCTTCAAACTCACTCAGGTCAAACTCTAGTTTGACAGGCTCTTCTACCACAGCTTTTAGTTCACTGATATTCTCAACCGAGATGTCCAATGCCATCGCAACAAAGGCACATAAAGCATTGTCATCGACTATCTCTTGGCAGGTTGCAGAGGTATTGTACACCGTCAGGATGCCGTTGCTTGCAAGTATATCGTGTTCGCGTATGCCCAATTCTGCTGCGACATTGTGCAAGTCTGGACGCTGAAGATAAACCCCTTCAACCTTCATCGAAAAGCCTGTTCTTAGTGGTAAACCAAACATATTTCATCCTAATTTTTTAAAATTTTAATTTGAGTATAGCAAAATAACTTAATACTTGATTTCATATTCAAATTAACATTACGCTAAAATACCTCTAACTTACCACCAAACTACCTACTTACCAAAGGCAATGCTTTAGTGAGAGGAATTTGTCGCACGCTTTGCTTGCGACAAAGGAGAACCCTATATATGAAACTCAAATCCATCTTTACCAATAGTTTTGGTATCCTCATCTCACGCATAACGGGACTAGGACGCGATGTACTGATGGCTTCTGCTCTTGGGGCTTCGGTGTGGTCAGATATGTTTTTTGTGGCATTTAAACTGCCTAACCTGTTTCGGCGCATCTTTGCTGAGGGAGCTTTCACGCAAGCGTTTATGCCTTCGTTTGTAGCAAGTAGCCACAAAGGCGTGTTTGCAACGGCTATCTTTTTGCGTTTTTTGTTGTTTTTGACCGCTTTTTCGCTGCTCATCACTCTTTTTCCAGAACCCATCACCAAACTCATGGCATGGGGATGGAGTGATGCACTCATCTCGCAGACTTCACCCCTGACTGCTATCAACTTTTGGTACTTGGATCTCATCTTCATCGTCACTTTTTTGGGAACTATTTTGCAGTACAAAAACCATTTTGCTACGACTGCCATGTCCACTGTTCTGCTCAACATCGCCATGATAGCAGCGTTGTACATTTACATGAAAGAAGAGCCAAAAACCGTAGCCTATGCACTGAGTTTTGCGGTACTCATCGGTGGAGTTTTGCAGGTTCTTGCACATCTTGTGACACTAGAGAGACTGCATCTTCACAAGCTACTTTTAGGCGGATACAAATACCGAAAAAACAAAGATGTAGAAGCAGAAAAAAAGCGGTTCTCCGCCCTCTTTCTGCCTGGCATCCTTGGCAACTCCACGCCACAGGTTTCGGCTTTTATCGATACGATATTGGCGACTTTTTTGGCTGTAGGTTCAGTCTCGTACCTCTTTTATGCCAATCGCTTGTTTCAGTTGCCCCTTGCCATCATCGCCATCGCCACCGCAACTGTGCTTTTTCCTTCTGTCTCCAAAGCACTCAAAAACCACAATGAAACACAAGCATACCAAAACCTCAACCAAGCTTTTTGGCTACTTGCTTTTTTACTCGGTGCAGCGACTTTAGGCGGCTTCATACTCGCTGAACCCATCATCTGGGCACTGTTCGAGCGAGGAAAATTCACACAAGCACAAACACTCCAGACCGCGAGTGTACTGCAAATGTATATGCTCGGGCTGCTTCCTTTTGGGCTGGCAAAACTCTTTTCTCTTTTTCTCTATGCTTCACACAGGCATCTTAAAGCCGCCCAAATAGCACTCTATTCGCTTATCGTCTCAGTTACTTTGTCACTGCTATTGATGCGTCCACTGGGGGCTTCTGGGCTAGCTTTAGCAGGGAGTATCGGGGGGTGGGTGCTGTTTGTCTTCACTGTAAAAGGTGTGGGAGTGCATCGCTTTGTAGCTATTATTAAGCTTAAGATAACACTCTATTTTCTCTTTACTATGATACTTTTAGGGGTGCTATTTGCTTGGCTCAATGATGTGTTACTGACATTCATACGCTAAAAAAGTAAGTCACTGCTGCCACAAAGCAACAGTGACCAAAAACGCTTTGTTTCTGCCTAACGATAGTACGAATCTCCATAGACATCATACCAGTCATCATACCCATCATCTAGGTATGGCTCATAGTATCTATTATCAAAAAGTCCTCTTCCGCTTAGTCTATCTTCGTAGGTATAGTAACCGTCATACCTATAAAAAATGCCTTCAAAAAAGTAGCCAAATTGATTAAAAAATCCATAAAAATAGCCATACTCATCATAAAAAGGTGCATGTCTCTGCTGATAAATATAATGCCAATCACCAACAAAGTGAACCAAGCCTCTTTGCCTAATGTCGTAACGACGCCCATAGTCTCTTCTGTCATACACTGTGTTATAGCTTGCTCTTAAATGAGGTCTGTTGCGCTTAAACTCCTGATGTGTTCTAAATGTCCTTGCGACACTGTCTCTTTGTCTGACATATTTGTTGACGCGTCTTTGTTGCTCTTGTGTTCTAAAACTATTTCTAGGAGCTTCTCTCTTAAGCTCTCTTTGCTGCACAGCTTGAGAGGTCTGCACGCGTTGTCCTTGATGCTCTATGGTGCGCACAGGACGCTCTTGCGCTCTTGTGGCTCTTTGGGCGTTTGCATCTTGCTTGTCTCTTTGCTGCACTTGTCTTTGAGCTTGTTCGAAGCGAGCAGGTTGTTCTTGTCTTGTGGGACGCTCTTGTCTTTTTACGGCATTTTGTCTCTCTATGGGTTGTCTCTCTCTTGGGTTTATTTGGTGCTGTCTTTGTTGGTCATTTTGGGGTACTTGCGTGCGCTGCTGCTGTATGGCGTCTCTTCTAGCGCGCACATCTTCATCTGCTACAGAAACTGTACAAAGTAGGGTCACAGAACCAAGCATTGCTAAGAGTAAAATATTTTTCATTTTCCATCCGTTGTGTTTGAGTGATGATTTTGAGTATCGTTAAAACGAGAGATACCCAAATCATTGCGACACTATAGAAACTATTTGTGTATTTATTGTGACAACAAGCCCATGTTGTTATCGTTATTTTTTTTAGCTATAATCGCTTTCACACCATCCCTAAAAAGGTCTGTTTTATTCCATGCACATTTATGACAGCGTACAAAAAACCAAACTTCTTTTTGAACCTATCCACAAAGGCAAAGTAAGTATCTATGTCTGTGGACCCACAGTGTATGATGATGCCCATTTGGGTCATGCACGAAGCGCGTTGGCTTTTGATTTGCTCACTCGTACCTTTAAATCTCTCAACTACACAGTAACGCTTGCTAAAAACTTCACCGACATCGACGATAAGATTATCAAAAAAGTTCAACAAAGTGGCAAAAGCATGGAAGAGATTACCTCTTTTTATATCGCGCGTTATCTTGAAGAGATGGATGCTTTGGGCGTACAGCGTGCCGACCTAGAACCCAAAGCTACTGAGTCTCTGCGCGCCATAGAAGCCATGATACAAACCCTGCTTGACAAAGACTTCGCCTACCGCATCAGTAATGGAGATGTTTACTTTGACACCAGTAAAGACAGACACTATGGCAGCATCTCGCACCAAGTAAGCGAGGATGATGAAAACCAAAGCCGTGTAGCACACACAGAAGAAAAACGAAGCCCCAAAGACTTTGCCCTCTGGAAAGCGTGCAAAAACGAAGAAGAGATTTGCTTTAAAACTGCATTTAGTACAGGTCGTCCAGGCTGGCACATCGAGTGTTCTGCGATGATAGAAAAACATTTCAGCGGTACAGAAAACTACAGCATCGACATCCACGGTGGTGGCGCTGACCTGCTTTTTCCACACCATGAAAATGAGGCTGCCCAAAGCCGTTGTGCCACAGGTCATGAACTCGCCAAATACTGGATGCATAACGGTTTTGTGCAGATAGACGGTGAGAAGATGAGTAAGTCATTGGGCAACAGCTTTTTTCTTAAAGATGCGCTTGCGCTCTATGATGGTGAAGTCTTGCGTTTTTACCTCAACTCGGTGCATTACAGAAACGACTTCAACTTCTCAGAAGAAGAACTAAAACTGAGTAAAAAACGACTAGACAAGATTTATAGGCTTAAAAAACGCGTAAGCCCTGGCACAGCATCTACTGTAAATCAAACCTTTAAGACACTTTTATTAAACGCTATGTCTGATGACCTCAACATCTCCATCGCACTGGCTGTCATCGATGAGATGCTCGCCGTTACAAATGAAATGCTTGATTCCGACCCACAAAACAAAGTACTCAAAAAAGAGTGTTTGGCAAATATTGCTTTTATTGACACCTTGCTTGGATTTGGTGGTAAAGAGCCGTTTTCGTACTTCCAGATTGGCGTAGATGAAACACTCAAACAGAAGATAACTAGAATGCTGCAAGAACGAAGCGAAGCGAAAAAAATCAAAGATTTTGCACGCTCAGATGCCATACGAGACGAGCTTACAGAGCTTGGCATCAGCATCATGGACACCTCTGAGGGAACACTATGGGAGAAGCTATCATGAAAAGTATTTTAGGCTACAGACAAACACTCATCACTGCGTCACTGCTACTTTTAACCCCAAGTACCACACTTTTTGGCAGTGAAGATGAAGAGTTTCCTTTTATCGGACTCTCACTCTCTCATGATACTTTCACCTTCAATGACCTTAATAATACTCTTGCTAACGATGAACAAACAAGCCTCGGGCTACATCTAGGCAAACAAACACAAGAATGGCGTACGGTATTTACGCTTGCTGGGAATAACGAATATCAAACTGTCTCCATGGAAGTTGATAAGATACTCATAGACCAACTCTTTGGCAGACCTGAGCTGAGACCTTACCTCGGTGCTACCATCGGCTACCTGCACTATAAAGACATCTCTTTAGAGGGTGACAATGGGTACTATTACGGTATAAATTTTGGTTTGATGATTTATGCCTCTGATGTGATTGATGTGGATTTGAGTTATCATTATTATCAAGTCTCAGACCTTGACCCACTCAATACAAGCAGTGGCTTAGGGCTAGGTATTCACTACTTTTATTGATACTTGGCTATAATGCACTTTATTTATTTTGGAGAGCCATTTGTCACTTTTTTCTTACCAAACTGTCAAAGATTTACTCTTTAAGCTTGACCCTGAAACAGCGCATCGCTTAGCAGGCTTCTCACTGAGAATCCTTGCGCACTGCTCTACGCTTTTGCGACTCATTAAAGATTATTATTTTGTCACACATCCTTCACTCAAGCAAACCCTCTTTGGGCGTACCTTTTTAAACCCTGTGGGTCTGGGCGCAGGGTTTGACAAAAACGGGCAATACATCACGGCGATGCCTGTCATGGGCTTTGGTTTCACTGAAGTAGGCACAGTCACCCCAAAACCTCAAGACGGCAATGCAAAACCAAGACTCTTTAGACTGGTTGAAGACAACTCCATCCAAAACGCCATGGGTTTTAACAATAAAGGCAGCTTTGCCATGTTGCAGCGTTTGAAAAAACTCTACTTTTTGGACTACCCGGTGGGTATCAACATCGGCAAAAACAAGCTCACACCTGACAACGAAGCCTTAAACGACTATGAACTGCTCTTTAAAGCGTTCAAAAATCATGGTGACTACATCGTTATCAATATCTCTTCGCCCAATACCCCAGGGCTTAGAGATTTGCAAAATGAGTCTTTCATCAACGCGGTTTTTGCTATGGCAAAGACCATTACCACACAGCCTGTACTGCTCAAAATTGCGCCAGATATGTCTCCCGATGACGCTGTTGCACTCTGTAAAGTTGCTATAGATGCAGGTGCAGCTGGCATCATCGCTACCAACACCACCATAGACTACAGTCTCACACCGCATGCAAAAGAGTTTGGTGGCATCTCAGGTGCGTTACTGAAAGACAAATCCTATGAACTCTTTAGGGCGCTGGGCAAAGAACTTTACGGTAAAACGCTGCTTATCTCTGTAGGTGGCATCGACTCAGCAGCAGAAGCCTACAAACGCATCAAAGCGGGTGCCTCTTTGGTACAGGTGTACTCGATGTTGGTCTATAGAGGGCCTGCGCTCATCAAAGAGATTAACGAAGGGCTCATCAGCCTTTTACATAAAGACGGATACACCCATATCAGCGAAGCAATAGGCGCAGACTGGAAATGACACAAACACCACTATTCACTATTCACTATTCACTATTGCTTAAAATAGCCCTTATGCTATTTTCACTCACAGGAGCACTCATGGCCAATTCACTACCAGAACATTTTACTCAAACACTCAAAAACGGTATGCAAATCGTTGTCATCCCCATGGATAACGATTCAGGCGTTATCACCACAGACATCTATTACAAAGTAGGAAGCAGAAACGAAGTCATGGGCAAAAGTGGTATGGCACATATGTTGGAGCATCTCTCTTTTAAGTCCACAGACAAGCTCAAAGAGGGTGAATTTGACATCATCGTCAAAAGTCGCGGTGGCGTAACCAATGCTGCAACAGGCTTTGACAAAACACACTACTTCATCAAAACAGCCTCTAAAAATCTTGCGCTAAGTCTTGATTTATTCTCAGAGTTGATGCATAACCTCAAACTCACCGATGAAGAGTTTCAAAAAGAACGCGATGTTGTAGCAGAAGAAAGACGACTTAGAACAGACAATAACCCGATGGGCTATCTTTATTTTAGGGTTTTTAACACCCACTTTACCTACCACCCTTACCACTGGCTTCCTATTGGGTTTATGGAAGACATTCTCTCGTGGAAGATAGAAGACATTAGAGCGTTTTATGCGCGTTATTATCAGCCTAGTAATGCTACTTTGGTGGTTGCAGGCGATATCAAACCTGAAGAAGTGTTTAAAGAAGCTGACATTTATTTTGGCAAGATTGAAAACAAACGAGACATCCCTAAGGTCATCGCGGTTGAGCCTAAAGTAGATGGTGCTAAAAGAGCAGTGTTGCATAAAGAAAGTAACACGGTCGATACCATCGCCATCACCTACTCTATCCCCAACTTTGAACATGAAGACCAAGTAGCGCTTTCAGCCATTAGTCACATCTTAAGTTCTGGCAAAAGTTCACGATTTGAGAAGACGCTGGTCAATGAAAAACAACTGGTTAATCAAATCTATGGCTACAACATGGAACTAGCAGACCCTGGTGTGTTTCTTGTGATGGCCATGTGTTCTCCTAATGCCTCCGTTGAAGAAGTAGAAAAAGAGATACTTTTAGAGCTAGACAAGATCAAAAATGGTGATGTCACACAAGAAGAACTCGATAAAGTGAAGATAAATACCAAAGCAGAGTTTATCTATTCACTAGAGAGTTCAAGTGCGGTTGCAAGCCTTTATGGGGACTATTATGTCAGAGGTAACATTGAGCCACTTCTTAAATATGAAGACAAATTAGATAAAATAACGCTCAAAGATATTCGCGATACTGCAACAAAGTATTTTGACCACAACTTTTCAACCACTGTGATACTGAAAAAAAATTAGGAACTATTATGAGCAATACCATTACAGGTGCGACAACAGCACTCATCACCCCCTTTAAGAATGGGGTTTTAGATGAAGCAACTTTTGCAAAACTCATCCAAAGACAAATCAACAATGGCATTGATGCAGTCTGTCCTGTAGCTACAACAGGCGAAAGTGCAACACTGAGCTACGAAGAAGACAGAAGATGTATCGAGATAGCCGTTGAGGTTTGCAAAGGCACACAAACCAAAGTCCTAGCAGGTGCAGGAAGTAATGCCACCCATGAAGCGGTCGAGATGGCAAAATATGCCCAAAAAGCTGGGGCAGATGCCATATTTTCAGTCAGTCCTTACTACAACAAGCCTAGCCAAGAAGGACTCTACCAACACTACAAAACCATCGCTTCTTCTGTTGAATTGCCTTTCATGCTTTACAATGTACCAGGGCGTACCGGTGTGGACATCGCTGCAGATACCGTCAAAAGACTTTTTGATGATGTGCCAAACATCATGGGCATCAAAGAAGCCACAGGTTCTATTGAACGCACGGTTGAACTTTTGGCTAAGATTCCTGAACTGTATGTCTTTTCTGGCGATGATGCGATTGATTTTCCTATTATTGCCAGTGGAGGTAAGGGCATCACTTCAGTAACAGCAAACCTTTTGCCTGATATGAAGTCAAAACTTGCGCATGCAGCACTCGCGGGTGATTTTAAAACTGCCAAAGCACTCAATGATGAACTTTACGACATCAACAAAGTGCTTTTTTGTGAAAGTAACCCTATCCCCATTAAAGCAGCGATGTACATCGCAGGACTCATTGACACCCTTGAGTACCGCCTTCCTTTGCTTGCACCGAGCATGGAAAACATGAAAAAAATCGAAGCCGTCATGAAAAAATACAGCATAATAGGAGCATAAAATGTCAGATATGAAAGGTAAAACCCTCGTCATAACAGGTGCAACCAAAGGCATAGGCAAAGCTGTTGCAGAAAAATTTGCTAAAAATGGTGTCAATATTGCCTTTACTTACAACTCCAATAAAGAAGTAGCCGATCAAATCGCATCAGACTTAAATACTCAATACAGTATCAAAGCCAAAGCTTATCCGCTCAATATCTTAGAACTTGATGAGTTTAAGACTCTTTTTGAGGCGATTGATGAGGATTTTGACAGGGTGGACTTTTTTGTCTCCAATGCCATGATTTACGGTCGCTCTGTAGTAGGTGGCTATGGTAAGTTTATGAAACTAAGACCCAACAAAGGACTTCAAAACATCTACACAGCAACGGTCGGTGCTTTTGTGCGTGGCTCACAAGAAGCTGCTGTACGCATGGAAAAAGTCGGTGGCGGTGCTATCGTGACACTGTCATCTACGGGTAACCTCATCTACATCGAAAACTATGCAGGTCACGGCACCAACAAGGCAGCCGTTGAGGCTATGAGCCGTTATGCCGCTGTGGAGCTAGGAGAGATGGGTATCAGAGTCAATGCTGTCTCAGGTGGCCCCATCGACACCGATGCACTCAAAGCCTTCACGAACTACGAAGAGGTTAAAGCCGAGACCATCAAACGCTCTGCTGTGAACAGAATGGGGAGCCCTGAAGACCTTGCGGGTTCAGTCTATTTCTTATGCACCCCTGAAGCATCATGGATCACAGGTCAAACACTCGTAGTCGATGGCGGCACTACATTTAGATAAAAAAATGCTTTATCAATCACGCGTTAGCGTGCCCTCTGTCACCACGAACACCCTTAAAAGTAAAGCGTTTTGAGAGTGGTGACGCTTTTTTTGCTTCGTTTTTTTCTAAAAAAATGAAGAGAACTACGCCACAGTTCAAGCACACGGAAACAAAAGGAGTCAAAAGATGAACAACCAACACATTTTCAATATCCCCAACATCCTAGCCTTCATCCGTCTTCTTCTTGCACCCGTGATGTTTCTTTTTTTAGTCAATCAGGATGCAGCCGTCTTTGAAGGTATTCACGCTTCATGGCTCAACTACTTTGCAGCCTTTATCTTCGTCGTCGCTTCTGCTACAGACTTTTTTGACGGCTACATCGCACGCACTTTTAATCAAATCACTACACTGGGTAAAATCCTCGACCCTCTGGCAGACAAAATGCTCACTCTTGCTGGTTTTTTAGGGCTCATGATGTTAGGAAGCGCTTCACCATGGGCTATCTTCCTTATCTTGACCCGTGAGCTTTTCATTACTGGACTTAGAGTCTCAGCCGTAAGCCAAGGGCTAGACATCAGTGCATCATGGATGGGCAAAGTCAAAACCGTAGTGCAGATGATAGCCATTGGTTTTTTACTCATGCAGTGGGCTGGTGGCACAGCTCTTTTGTGGCTAGCAGTTGCACTCACCCTCTACTCTGGCTATGAATATGTCAGAGATTTCTTCAAAAGTATTTCAAGTCACTCAATTGATTAAATTTTAATCAACCATCAGTTTATTTTTTATTAATCCTTGTGTTACACTTACTTATCCAAATTAAAAATAAGGAAGTTAACATGAAATTCACAACACTCAGTTTAGTGGCAACACTCGCTCTCTCTTCAGCATACGCAGGCGGAGACATCACTCCAATCGAAGCACCAGTTGCCGTAGCACCTGCAGAAAGTGCTACAACAATCGCAGGTAAATTAACAGCCTACTACATCACAGATGATTCAACGGATGATTTCTTTGGTGACCAAGGTCAACTGGCTGCTGGAGCTACACTCGATGTATCTCACAAATTTTCTTCATGGCTTACTGCAAACGCGTCTGTTTTAGGATATGTTAATGCACTCAATGATACAGATTCAACATGGGGATTTTTTGAAAAAGAAAGAGATGGTGCTTTCTTCAATACAGCAAACCTCACAGGAACTTTTGGGGATACCACAGTCGTAGCAGGGCGTCAATTACTTGCAACACCAATGGTGCAAGGATACGACTGGTTACTTGCTCCTGCTTCATTTGAAGCCTATACTGTAGTAAACAATTCTATAGAAAATGTGACACTTGTGGGTGCATATATAACCAAACTAAGAGGAAACAACTCTGGAGATTTTCAGAACAATCTTGAAGGTGAAAACTGGACAATCGGCGCAGCGTATGATGATAAGACAATCAGTGCTAGTGTTTGGTACTACAATGTAGATGCCGCTGACTACACGCAAATATATGCTGATGCAGGATACAACTTTACTTCATTTAAGGTTGAAGGTCAATATGTTGGTACAGATTTTGGTGTGGCTACGGATGCAACAGCCTTCGGACTTAAAGCATCTACCTCACTTTTAGGATTTGACTTAAGTGCAGCCTACAACAACTTGGCTGATAATGTGACAGGCTATGTAAGCTGGAATGGTCTCTACACCAACCAATGGAACTCAACTGTAGCTGATCAGTTTATCGGATCTAAAGGTGACTCTATCAATGCCTTTAAGGTAGCTGCTTCAACGACTATCAGTGATATTTCGACCGAAGTGTCTTATGCAAGTTTTGATAATGACTTTTATGAAGCAAATGTGATTTTGGGGTATGAATTTACAGAATCTATAGATGGCGGCATTGTTTACAGTAACACGCAAAGTGCTATATGGATTCCAAATACAGATGTCAATCAACTTGAAATTTACGCAAACTACAAGTTTTAATCTTTTTTGTAGTCAGCTTACAACAGCAAAGATACTCCCTTTTGTGGGGGTATCTCTTTTTAAAGAAGCTTAATATTTCGTCGCGAAAGTGCCAATACTCCATTCTTCTCAAATCCTTTTAAAATACGGCTTACCACTTCGCGTGAACATCCTAAAATATCGCCAATCTCTTCGTGTGAGAGGGCAATCTCTCTATTTGGCTGATCTTGCAACCATTGAAGCAACCTCTCGTCAAGATTTTTAAATCGTATCTCTTCGATGAGTGTTGCCATATGCTCAAGCCGTTTAGCGTACTGATCAAAGACATAAGCCTGAAATACCTTGTCTTCCACAAACAACTCGGCAATCAATTTTGCAGGAATATCATACCCTTCCAAATCTGTCTCCGCCACCGCTGTACCTATGGCTGGAGCACTGGTGTATGAAGCAGTAAAATTGACATTACACTGCTCGCCTTTTTCAAAATAGTAGAGTAGTACGCTTTGGCCATTCTTATGCATACGAGACACCCTGACACGCCCTTTTGTCAAAAACAAAACATCATGACAAACATCGCCTTGCGTGTAAAGCTCTTCGCCTGCTCTTACTTTTATAAAAAGAGCACTCTCTAAAAGTTTTTGTTTTGCTACCGTAGAGAGATTGTTAAAAAAATCAAAGTTATGCATACAGCTCCTATGTGACAAGTATCACAGAAATCATTTATACTTTAAGATATAGTATCATAAACATATCAACAGTAAGGGCTTTAAATGAGAAAATTATTGATAGTATTGATGCTTGGATTATCGTTACACGCAAATGAAATCATCATCAAAGAGAGTATGCATGGGGTGAATGAAAGTATTGAGAAACTCAAAACGCTTGTTACACAAAAAGGATTTGTCGTCTTTGATGTCATAGACCATACCCAAAATGCCAAAGATGTCAATATGTCTCTTGCACAGAGTAAAGTACTGATATTTGGGAACCCAAAAGGCGGGACTGCCTTGATGCAGGAAAATATTCTAGTAGGGCTTGACTTGCCACTTCGTGTATTGGTTTTTCAAGACAAAGAGGGCAAAACACAAATGGCTTATCGAAATGGTACTTGGATTAAAAATACCCATTCACTCAAAAATGACGCACTCATCACCAAAGTAAATGGTGGCTTAGACATGCTTGTTAGTGAAGCGTGCAAATAGTTTTTCTTTTTCAAGAAAAACTTACTTCCTCACGCATCCCAAAACGGAAGCAGAAGCTCCATCTGTTTATCGTTGAGTATTTTTAGGCTTTCTTTGAGGCATTTGAGTTGTATTTTGGTGGCCTCAGCTTTGAGTTTTGCGAGTGCATCTACTTTAACAGCGATGGTCTCTAGTGGTTCATCATCGACTGAAAGTTCGATAATCTCGTCTTCGAGTGCTGTAACTTTCTCTTTAATGTCACCAACAGCTTTGAGTGTTTCATTTCTCACAACAAGTAGTTTATTTTTTTGATCCTCACTTAACCCGAGGCTCTTTTTGTCCCAGTTCATCACAAGCAGTTTTGTAAGGTGCGGTAACTCTTCACGATTGATGAGAAATGGTGAGTTTAACAGACCATTCACTTTGTCGTTTCTTTGTATCTCGGTAATCATGCTTACAAATGTTTTGCTTGGAAATGTCGCCATCACATAATCGGCTATGGCTTCAAGTTCCTTCACGGACACCGTACCTTTAAGTGAAGGCATCACGCCAAAGTTTTGTACCTTGTTGGACTCACACACAGACTTAGAAGCATCAGGGTTTTGCACATAATCTACAATAAAATCTTTCATCGTTTTCTTGTCTTGCATATCAAGACCTATATGAAACATCACCGCATCCATCGCGGGTGCTTTGAGTTCGGGTATCATTTCTGGCTTAGGTGTGGTGAGCATATGACAACTTGCACAGTGTTTTTGTGTCAGTTCAGCAGCACTTGCGCCAAAGAGTATGGAGCTTGTGAGCGTCACTAGGGCTAAAGTTTTTTTCATCAGTATTGTCCTTTGATAATGTGTTTCAAATAGTGTACCTCAACACTGTTAACTAAGTATGAACCCAAAACTCAGTATTTTTTGTTCGTATGTTCCAGCAAATCTTTTTGACTCAAATCATCCATCAGCCCGCTTAGGTTTCGCAACGAAAAGAGCTGTACGCTTTCGCCTTTTTCTTTTTTGAGTTCAGAGGAAAATTTGTTTTTGGAAAAAAACACAAAGGCTGTCACATCGAGCTTAGCCTCTGCACATTTTTCTTTGAGTTTTGCCAGTTCGCTTTTGTTTGCTTTTGCTTTAGAGTATTTGGTCGCCCCGGCTATCATCTGCCCTGATTTTCTTTTGATGAGAATGTCTATCTGGGTCTGTTTATCCCAATACCCGCCGATGCCGACGATGGGGTCTCCTGCAAACGCTTCCTTAAAAGCACTTTTGAGCATCTCTAAAACCAGCCCGTCATAGATAAGCTCAGAAAATCCTGCTTTGATTTGCTCCCAGTGGGCTTTCATCTCGCTGTAGTCACCCTCTTTAATGCCTTTATAATATGGTGAGACACAGGCAAACCAAAAACGCATAAAAGGCTGTACAAAATGCAGTTTATCAGAGCTGCCCTCTGCTTCTTTAAACGGTTTTTCCACCGACTTGTCAAAAACCAACAGTCCGCTTTTAATGAGCCAGTCAATGGCTTCTTCGCCCTCTTCTCTTGTAGCTTTAGCCTTTTTAAACGCCGCATGCTCCCGTCTGTCACCCGTTGCTAAAGCCGTAAGTAAAGCATGGTAAAGCGGTTTACTTTTAGTCGTGTGAGCGATGTCACCGTGGATGTAACGATAGTTTTTGAGCACTTTTTCTTCGATGAGTGTCTCGATGGATTGGGTAAAATCAACCCTCCAGCCCATGCCGCCAAATACAGCAAAATATTCAACTGCCTGTTCAAAATCGCTTGCAGCATTTTGAAAGCAAAAAGAGCGAAATTCTTGAAGAAGTGTGGGATGAGAACTGTGTTTTTGTGACATAGATAAGACCTTCATTAAATGAATGGATTATACCCTATCTGCCATCAAACGCGACAATAAGCCGATTTTGATACAATACACATCTACTAAAAAGGAATCTTTCATGTTCATACTTTCAAAAAAAGAAGAGTGGTTTGGCAACATCCGTGCTGACATACTCTCTGGCATTGTCGTAGCACTCGCTCTCATCCCTGAAGCGATTGCATTTTCTATCATCGCTGGGGTTGATCCTAAAGTGGGGCTTTATGCTTCTTTTTGTATCGCTGTGGTCATCGCATTTGTCGGTGGAAGGGCTGGGATGATAAGTGCCGCCACAGGTTCTATGGCACTGTTGATGATCACGCTGGTCAAAGAACATGGACTGGAATACCTTCTTGCTGCAACAATTCTGACAGGCGTATTACAAATCATGGCAGGATATTTGAAACTGGGTCGCTTGATGAGTTTTGTCTCGCGTACCGTTGTCATTGGATTTGTAAACGCTTTGGCTATTTTAATCTTTATGGCACAGCTTCCTGAACTCACTCATGTCACATGGCATGTGTATGCACTTACGGCTGCAGGGCTTGGGATTATCTACCTTTTTCCTTATGTTCCTGTTGTCGGCAAGCTGATTCCTTCTCCACTTGTGACCATCGTTGTGCTTACGCTTGTGGTAGTTGTGCTAGGCATTGATGTGCGAACAGTTGGCGATATGGGTTCTATGCCCGATACACTGCCCATCTTCCTCTGGCCACAAGTACCGCTCACATTCGAGACTTTAGCTATCATCTTCCCCTACGCTGCGGCATTGGCTGCTGTTGGCTTACTCGAGTCATTTATGACTGCCACCATCATCGACGATATGACCGACACAGACAGTGACAAAAACCGCGAAGCCAAAGGACAAGGCATCGCCAACATCGCTTCAGGGTGTCTGGGTGGTATGGCAGGCTGTGCGATGATAGGTCAATCGGTTATCAACATCAAATCAGGCGGTCGCGGTCGTCTCTCAACTCTTGTTGCAGGAGTTGTGCTTCTCATCATGGTGGTTTTTATGTCTGACCTTATCAAGCAAATCCCGATGGCGGCACTGGTTGCCGTGATGATTATGGTTTCCATCAGTACCTTTAACTGGGCATCCATCAAAGGACTCACAACCTTACCGCTTTCAACTAACATTGTGATGTTAGCTACCACAGGCATCGTTGTTTTCACCCACAACCTTGCTCTTGGGGTTTTAACGGGCGTCTTACTCGCTTCACTCTTTTTTGCGAACAAAATCAGCCACTTTATGTACTGCCAAAAGTCTTATGAAGAGACAAGTAGTACCCGTAGGTACAAATTTGTAGGGCAAATATTTTTTAACTCTGCTGATCGATTCTCTGATGAGTTTGACTACAAAGAAGAAGTCAAAAATGTCATTATCGATGTCAGTCAGGCTCATTTTTGGGACATCACTGCGGTGTACGCACTAGACAAAGCCGTCATCAAACTTCGTAATATGGGCAAAGAGGTGGAGATAATCGGACAAAATGAAGCCACCCAAACCATCATCGACCGATTTGGCATCCATGACAAACCTGAAGAGATACAAAAAGTGATGGGCGGTCATTAGGAAGATTTGCTATAATTGCGATTATGCATAACAAAGACACTTTAGACCTTCTCATACCAAAATCAATAGACTACTCGAACGATCACGAGTGTTCTTACATCCCCGGAAGAAGAACGCGCATGAACTACAAAAAGGTCGAAGTAGCCTCAAAAACTTTTGCCACGGCGGTCATCCAACGCGGTTGGAGACGGTATGGGAAAAACTTTGTCTATCCTGTCTGTTTTGGCTGTAGTGAGTGTAAAAGTATGCGCATTGATGTGAGTGATTATAGCTACACCAAATCACAGAAAAAAGCCATCAACCGCAATGAAGAGACAAAAATCGTCATACAAGAACCCCGCCTTACACAAGAACATGTCGCTCTTTACAACACCTACCATGCCTACAAAGCCCAAAGAGACGGCTGGAAACACCATGATATGACGATGCAGGAGTATTACGACAATTTTGTGGATGGGGCGCATGATTTTGGAAAAGAGTTACTCTACTACATCGATGGTAAACTGGTCTGCATCGACCTCATTGACATTTTGGATGACGGCATCAGTTCGGTGTACTGTTATTATGACCCAGCGTATCCTTGGTACTCTTTGGGTACCTACTCCTTGCTGTATCAGATAAAACTTGCGCAGATGCTGGGCTTAGACTGGGTCTATCTGGGCTACTGGGTTGAGGGATGCAAAGCGTTTGAGTACAAAGAAAACTTTCACCCTATGGAGATACTCGAGGGGTATCCGCGCGTATTTGAAAAACCCGAATGGAAACCTTGGGAGTCAAAAAGCTAAATTTGTTTCTTTCTCCTAAGTGTAATTAAGTTTGACAGGTTACTATAAGAGCATGAAACTAAACGAACTCACACTGACCAATCCTTATCTAACGCTACCCCCCAAATGTTACGACAGAGTCTCACCTGCGCCTCTTGATGCACCCTACCTCATCCACGCCAACAAAGAGGTTGCCAAAGTGCTTGAGATTGATGAGGAGGAACTTCAAACCGATACCTTTGTGAAGTGGCTCAATACGGAGTACATCCATCCGCACTCTGAACCTTTTGCCATGTGTTATGCAGGGCATCAGTTTGGGTATTTTGTCCCAAGACTAGGCGATGGCAGGGCTGTCAACATCGGCACGATAGGCAAGTACCATCTCCAACTCAAAGGTGCAGGCAAGACCAAATACTCTCGTGGGGGTGATGGGCGCGCCGTGTTGCGTTCAAGCATACGCGAGTACCTCATCTCTGAAGCCATGCAAGCACTTCGCATCCCCACAACGCTTTGTTTGGGTCTCATAGGCTCAGAACATAGAGTAAGACGAGAACAGAGTGAAAAAGGGGCTATCATCTGTCGTGTCAGTTCTTCGTGGGTTCGTTTTGGCACCTTTGAGTACTATGCCCATAAAGGGATGTTCAAGGAGCTTCAAGCCTTGGCAGATTATGTCATCGATGAGAGTTTTGCCCACATTAACGGCAAACATGACCGCTACACCCTGCTTTTTAATGAAGTGATGGTCATCACCGCCAGACTCATGGCACAATGGATGTCCGCAGGCTTCAACCACGGCGTGATGAACACCGACAATATGTCCATCGCTGGTTTAAGCATAGACTACGGTCCTTTTGCTTTTTTGGATGATTTTAGCCATCATCATAGCTGCAACCATAGCGATGAAGAGGGGCGTTACGCGTTTGAAAATCAACCCTCCATCGCCAAATGGAATCTCAAATCCCTCATGATGGCGCTTAGCCCCCTTGCTCCTTTGGAAAAAACAGAACCCCTTTTGGCTCTATATGACAGAGTCTATATGCGCTACTTTCACTACTATATGTGTAAAAAACTGGGGCTTGAAGGCACGATAGAAGGTGATCCTGAACTCATAGACGACATGCTCGATATGTTAGAACAACTCCATGTGGACTATACGCTCTTTCTAAGAACACTCAGTCACTACGAGGGCAACAGAGACGCGCTACTTAAAACAGGACTGTATCATGAACCCATGCAGATATGGCTGGACCGATACGATGCACGCATCGCTGCCCTTCCAACCGCTAGAAGAAAATCCCAGATGCTCAGTGCAAACCCCAAATATGTCCTCAAAAACTACATGCTTCAAGAAGCCATCGATGCTGCAGAACAAGGGGATTTTTCAGTGGTGAATGATTTGTTTAGCATCGCACAAAACCCTTTTGAAGAACACCCTGAGTTTGAACGCTGGGCTCAGGCAACACCGCAGGCTTTTAAAAACCAAAGACTTAGCTGTTCCTCTTAATACCACACACAAAGGATAAACGCATGAATCAAGAAGAATTACTGGATCTCTATCTGGAAAAACTGCGACTACTCTGTCTTGAAAAACTTCAAGAGGAGCATATCAGTGTCTTGGGAGCACTCAAAGCATCCCTGGTCTATCTTGAAGGTGAGATGCAGGGGTATTAAGCTTTTTGTTGGTTTGCTAGATATGTATTAAAAAATATTTCTCAGCACCATAAAAGCAATGACACTCAGTATGGCAGTTGCTGGAATCGTAATAATCCAAGCCAATGCGATAGGCTTCATCAATGCCCAGTTTGCTTGGTAATTGACAAGTCCTATACCTAAAACTGCACCGATAAGGATGTGTGTACTTGAAACAGGAATACCAAAAGTCGAAGCAAACAATACAACCGCGGCAGCTGATAATTCTGCTGAAAAACCTGAAGCGGGGTGGAGCTTCGTAAGATGTGTACCCACTGTTGCGATAACTTCTTTTCCTATAAACCAAAGTCCAGCTATCAGAGCGACACCAAATGTGAGCATAACCATCGGCGGAACAGGCGAGCTACTGCCTACTGCTCCAGTACTGATGACATCCAAAATAGCCGCAAATGGCCCTACTGCATTGGCAATGTCGTTTGAGCCATGGCTAAAAGCAAAACCTGAAGCGGTAAAAACCTGAAGCCAGCTAAAAAGAACAAAAGTGGAATCAGAGAGGGATTTGCTCTTTTGGGTTTTGGCAAAAATGTAAGTCGCCATCCAAACAATAGCAGTGACCATCGCCATAATCAAATATTTATTCAGTGTGGAAAACTCAAGATCCATATTGTTGAGACCTTTGAAAATAAGCATACCAGAAATAACAGTTGAGCCTAAAGCAGCAATGACTGGTACGATATTTTCGAGTGCTTTACGCGCTTGAATATCTTCTTTTTTGCTCTCAATTTCGTGTATCTTCTTATAATAATCTGTTTCAAATTCACTAGGGTCAAAATCGTCATCATTTGACAATTCGGCATCTCGCACCATGCACTGCGTATAGGAAATCTGCTCTATTTCACTCAAGCGTTCAAAACTTTTTTTGTGCTCTTTTTTAAACTCTTTTTTTTCTACTTTTATCTGCTTTAACTTCTCATCCGCTCCATCATTGTAGATGAGAATATTTTTTTTGATATAAGAAAAAAGCACATAAGAGACAACGCCTCCAAGTATAGGAGAGATAACCCATGAAAGTGCGATTGTGCCTATTTGATTCCAATGCACCAAGGCAAAAGCACTGTCAATGCCATTAAGTAAAAATCCGAGTGCGATAGAACTACCGATGATACCCCCAATAATCGAATGGGTAGTAGAAACAGGATAGCCTTTTTTTGTAGCAAAAAGTAGCCAAAATGCCGCAGCCAAAAGTGCTGCCATCATGATGTAAATAAATTGTATTGGCTCAACATTGATTGAAGAGAGGTCAACAATGCCATCACGAATCGTCTTAGTTACTTCACCTCCAGCGATCATCGCACCACTGACCTCAAAAACAGCCGCAACCGCTAAGGCTTGACCGATTGTCAGTGTCCCTGCCCCCACACTCGTACCAAACGAGTTAGCAACATCATTTCCACCAATGTTAAATGCCATAAAAAGACCAAACACAGTTGCCAATACGAAAATCAAAATATGATTATGGTTCGTATAGCCTAAACCCCAATAAATAAAAACTGCAGTCATAGCAGTTAGCAAAATGCCAAAAAAAAGACTCGCTTTAGATATACCTCTTGTCATATAAACCCCTCTTAATTTACTTTTTCAAAATAATTTACCGTGTATTTTAGTCTTTTATCATTACAATATGGTTACATCAATAGTTTTAAACCTCTTACTTATTCTAAAATGGTGTATGTTTTTAAGCTTTAAGATGTAAAGTGCTACAAAGATGCAAGAGGCAGAAAATGAAAAATACATCAGACATTACCCCAACAATCCACACACTTGATGAGCTAGCTTTGCTCGCTGACTACACACTCACGCAGACCCTTAATGCTGACCCAAATGCAACGCAAAACGGCATCGATCATGCCCCGCGTGAAGTCTGCAGCGGACACTTTGTTCCTGTCGCTCCGACTCCCATAGAAAACCCACACTACCTTGCACACAGTAAAACTTTATTTAAAGAACTAGGGTTTGACGACTCTTTGGCGCATTCTGAAGGATTTAAGCGCATGTTTTCGGGAGATTTGTCGGATATACCAACACCTCTTAGTAAAGTCGGTTGGGCAACGGGGTATGCACTCTCCATCTACGGAACGGAATACTACGAACAATGCCCTTTTAAAACAGGCAATGGCTACGGTGATGGTCGAGCGGTTTCTGTCTTTGAGGGCCTTATGAACGGTAAACGCTGGGAAATGCAACTCAAAGGTGGCGGCAGAACACCTTACTGCCGTGGTGCGGATGGGCGTGCCGTCTTGCGTTCGAGCGTCAGAGAGTTTTTGGCACAGGAGCATATGCATGCGCTTGGCATCCCCACTTCACGCTCTTTAACTCTCTATGCTTCTACGACAGAGAAAGTCAAGAGACCATGGTTTAATCAAGGCTCTTACTCAAGAGACCCTGAAGTGATGATAGATGAAACTGTCGCCATCACAACACGGGTTGCACCCTCCTTTCTTCGCGTGGGGCAGATAGAACTCTTTGGTCGTCGCGCAAGAAAAAAAGAACACCCCAAAGCCTTGGAAGAACTTGAGATGATTGTTTTACATCTCATAAATCGTGAGTATAGTGAAGCGATTGATACACACCTACCACTAGAAGAAAAAGTGCTCCTGCTTGCAACACAGTTTCGAACTCGCCTGACCTCACTGGTAGCAAACTGGATACGCGTAGGCTACTGCCAAGGCAACTTCAATAGCGATAACTGTACAGCAGGTGGCTTCACGCTTGACTATGGACCTTTTGGCTTCATCGATATGTTTGACCCTAAATATCAGCCATGGACAGGCGGTGGGGTGCACTTTTCCTTTTTCAACCAACCCCAAGCAGCGAGCCGTAACTTTGATGTATTTTGTAGAGCACTGCAACCGCTATTGACATCTGATGAAGTTGCCTTAGCTAAGCTAGATACTATTCTGCAAAACTTTCCAAAAGTCATGCAGGAAAAACTTGAAGGGATGTGGGCTTCAAAACTCGGCTTGATTCGTTTTGATGAAACATTACTTAGAGAGCTTATTACGCTAATGATAGAAACTTCGGTTGACTATACGCTGTTTTTTCGTGAACTCTCACAGATGCCTGAAGAGATTAGCCCACTCGTAAAAAGCTTTTATACCGATGACTTTGATGATGAAAAACTACTTACGAGATGGCAAGTGTGGTTAGAGAGATGGAAATCACAGCTTCATGCCACAACACCCGAGGCTCGCCAAAGGCTCTCAGAACAGATGAAACGCATCAATCCCAAATACACCCTCAGAGAGTGGTTTCTCGTCCCTGCCTACCAACAAGCTGCACGAGAAGACTATACGCTTATCACAGAACTACAAGAAGTAATGAACGCTCCCTATGACGAACAATCCAAAGAAACAGAAGAAAAATACTACAGAGAAAAACCTTCTCACTTCTTTGACATCGCCGGTATATCTCATGTGAGCTGCTCCTCATGAGATTGCCTGCTTAGAATGAAAAATCTATGGCTACTTCTTTTGATTTTTGGATATACAAAAAAGCATTGGTAAGCGCAAACTGATCTACATCTGCCAATCCGTCTTCTTCATACTCAAGCAAATAGTCGTACCCTTGCAAAGGAGTATTTTGCACTCTGTTTAAGTACACTGAGTAGATGAGCAAATCAGCCAAATCACTCACAGGTGTGGTGTCATTAAAAGGCTTGTTACATGCATCTATATACTCAGAGCAAATATCTTCGTTTGACATGAGCAGTATCCATAAGATGATGGCATCTATCTGCTGTGGCGCGTCCACCTCTTCCATAAATCGTTCATGTAATTCTTTATTTTGCACTATTTCATCAAGTTGCTCATTGGCTTGCGCGATTAAAAAATTGATTCTCTCATCACCAAGCTTACTGTTTTTGTAGCCCTCTAGGGCTAAGGGTGCGATTTGGGCCGTATTCATGATTTCTCTTTATGTTTTGATATAGGTTTCGTATTGTAGACTAAACTCACTATAAATCATCTTCATTCTACTTATCAGTTTCTTTGCCAAATTTTGCTTTCATGGTAGGATTTCCATGGGTTAATTTTTTAATCGTTAAATCCTCTGCTTTATTATTTGCCAAGCGCAAATTATTTTCAGATGACAACAAGGCATCTTTTGTTTTTTGAAGATGCGTAATAGTTTTATCGATTTCATCAATAGCTGTTTTAAACTTTTGACTTGCCAACTCATAATTTCTGGCAAAACCTGTTTTAAATGCATTTATTTTTTCTTCAAAATGAGTGATGTCTAGATTTTGATTTCTCATCATATTCAATTCAGCCTTATACTCCATAGAGTTCATGGCGGCATTTCTCAGAAGTGTGATAATAGGAATAAAAAATTGTGGACGAACGACATACATTTTATTAAATTTATGAGAAACATCGACGATGCCTGTAT
>DYTF01000208.1 GCA_020726105.1 Sulfurovum sp.
AGCACGTCGTAAGGCGTTGCGTTTTGTTGTAGTAATTCTGGTTCTGTCGGTTTTTGTAGTAACGCTACAGGCGGCTTAATCTTTAGTACTTGCGTCTGGGTTAAGGGAGGCGTTATAGAGCCGCACCCAGTCAGGGTCGAAAGTGCAAGTATTAGGCTTAGTCTTTTGTGCATCGTCAATTTCCTTGCGAATTAAATTCGTGCCAGCCTGTGATTTCCACCGCGATTTCATCATCGCCTCGCTCAGTTTGTCGCCAATCTCTTGTGCTTGTTGTTGAGCCACAATCGTCTTTGCATTGGCATCGGCTACTTGTGCATTGTGCTCCGCCTGTATAGTGGCAATGACCTGACCTAATCGCCATTCGTTTACCGTGAACCCCACTGCAAATGCGATTACGCTTACTATCCCTAAACCCCACATCTGAACTCCTTACCAGTATTGGTATTTGCCACTTGCTGTAGAACCGTACCGATTGCCATACTTAAAAACCAGCACCGAGTATTCATAATTAACATCGCAATTTGAAACCTTTTGACCGCTTTTGTATGTCGTGTAGCCGCGAGTGCATTGATCACGCGCTTTTGACCAATCAACAACACTCGCAGCAGCAATCTCTTTTTTGACCCAAACGCCACCGTTATACACCTGATAAGTCACCCATAGTTTTTGGTATGGGTTTGTATCGTGCGCTTGTTTCATGATGTAGGCTTGCTGTGTTGTCCAATGCGCTGATGTTAAACCAGCTTTAGCAAACTGCTTATTCCACATGGAATAGGTGATCTGGGCAGGCGTTGAGCTTCCGAATCCGTCTTTGCTGACAACATCTCTACAGCCACTTTCTGCTTCTAACTGCCCAAGCCCAAAATGTGTCGGGTAATCAAGCCCAAAGTAGCTGTGGTGTGCTTTAGCCACTGCCTGCTTATACAGCAAGCAGCGAGCCTCGGCATTAACCTGCGAAGGCGTAAGCGAAAGGCAAAATAGTGTATAGAGCAATACGCGCATAGTGTTTACCTGCTAAAGTTGTTGCGTCCCAGTCAACAGTCGGGAATAGTAGTTTGCCTGCAATATGAGCGTGTAATACCCCGACTGAAATAGAAAACAACTTCAGTAAAATAGTTTGCGTTGGGGCGTTAATATCATCGTAAGAACCTGTCAAGAAAAACCACAAGACAGTTGTTAAAATCAACAGTTCGAGTGA
>DYTF01000209.1 GCA_020726105.1 Sulfurovum sp.
ATATTTTTGCAACATACACATTGGGGTCGTGTAATCTAGCAGATTATTTCACCCCAAAATGTAGTGATACAGAAGCAAAAGCATATCAGACTGGATTAAATAAAGATATTCTTTTGGGAAAATTAGAAGCTTTAGCCCAAAACAGAGATGCGAATGGAGCTTTGACTTTGGGGAAAATATATACCAATGGGAAACTTGTAGGCAAAGATGAAATAAAAGCAGTTGAACTTTACAAAAAAGCCGCTGAACTTGGAAACCCTAGTGCAATGAACAGTCTTGGTTGGGCATATGAAAATGGCACAGGTGTTGCCAAAGATGAAGCAAAAGCAGTTGAACTTTACAAAAAAGCCGCTGAACTTGGCAACGATATTGCAATGGTCAATCTTGGATGGGCATATGCTAGAGGAAATGGTATTACAAAAGATGTAGTAACAGCATTTGAGTGGTACAAAAAAGCAGTTGAACTTGGCAATCCTAAGGGGATGTACAATCTTGGAGTTATGTATGAATATGGTAGAGGTGTCACTAAAGATGAAATAAAAGCAGTTGAATGGTACAACAAAGCAATTGAGCTTGGAAATACTAATGCCATGCATAATCTTGGAGTGCTATACGGGGATGGTAGGGGTGTTGCCAAAGATGAAATAAAAGCAGCTGAGCTTTATAAAAAAGCAGCCGAACTTGGCAATGGTGATGCTGCTTATAATCTCGGAATTATGTATAGAAATGGTAGAGGTGTTGCAAAAGATGAAGCAAAAGCTAGGGAGCTTTTCAAAAAAAGTGCTGATTTAGGAAGCGGAACAGCTATGGCAAAAATTGGTTCTTTATATAAAGATGGCGATGGTGTCACCAAAGATAACGAAGAGGCACTTCGATGGCTATATAAGGCGATTGTCGCTGATCCCGATTTTGATTGGTCATACAGAGGGATAGCAGAAATCTATAATGATAGGGGTGATAAAGATAAATATCACGAATGGAATCTAAAAGCCGCAGAAAAAGGCTCAGGTGTCGCCATGGCTAGTTTAGGGGAGCAGTCTTTAGGAAAATATGGCTCTAATAGCTATGATGCCAATAAAGCTGCAGAGTGGTTTTTGAAGGCATTAGCCACAGATAAGGATAGTAGCAGTTTTACCGATAATAGTGAAACAGGAAAACAAAGAGCAAAACGGATTCTTGATGAACTAAAA
>DYTF01000210.1 GCA_020726105.1 Sulfurovum sp.
TACAGTACTCCCCATTCTTAGGACAGCTTTAGGTCAAAGTTAAGATATGTTTTGTTTCTCGGATAAAACCGGAAATAACTTTTTGACCTCCTTAACAAGGTCAAAAAAAGTTATTCTGGTTTTAAGCCGCAATGTTGTAAATTTTACTTGGTGATTCATAATTTAGTGATTGGTGGAGTCTTACGTTGTTATAAAACTCGAAGTATTCATTTAATCCTTTGTGCAATTCTAATCCATTCTCGTAAACATTCAGATAGACGTTCTCGTACTTAACACTTTTCCAAAGCCGCTCAATGAAAATATTGTCTAAAGCCCGACCTTTTCCATCCATCGAAATTCGTATTTCATGGGATTTTAAAGCATCAATAAAGACCTCACTGGTAAATTGGCTTCCCTGATCGGTGTTGAAAATTTCAGGTTTCCCGTGTTTTTGTATGGCTGCCTGCAATACTTCGGTACACCATTCTGCGGTCATACTGTTGGATACAGACCAACCAACCACATATCTGCTATGCAGGTCAATGATAGCTGCCAAGTACATAAATCCATTCCGCATCGGTATATATGTAATATCCATTGCCCAAACCTGATTCAATCTTTCAATCTTTAATCCTCTTAACAAATATGGATACTTGTAATCCGTTTTCTTTGAGATCGTGGTGCGTGGTTCCCGGAAAATAGTTCGCCAATGCATGAGTTTCATCAAACGCCTTACCCGTTTGCCATTCACATGAAAGCCCTCAGCATTGAGCATGGCAGTTAGTCGTAACACTCCATAAAACGGGGTCTTGAAGTATTGCTTATCTAAAATGCTCATGATGTCCAAATTCATTTCTGATTCTGGTAACGCGCTGTAATACAAACTACTTCGTTGAATAGTCAGTAAGTCACATTGCTCAACAATGCTTAATTTCGGGTAATTACTCTCAATCATATTTAATCTTTCAGCCCTGGATATCATTGTAGCTTTTTTTTTAGAAAATCGTTTTGTACTTGCAGCTTTCCTATTTGAGCATACAGTTGTTGGACATCTACATCGTTTTCCTTGTCTTTTGGCTTATCGGATGAAAATAGTGCGGGAAAATTACTCATTGCCTGAGTTTTCCACAGCGAGATTTGTGTCGGTTGCAGCTCGTACTTCTTTGCTAAACTTTCTAAGGTTTCCCTCTCTTTTAGAGCTTCCAGAAC
>DYTF01000211.1 GCA_020726105.1 Sulfurovum sp.
TCAAACGCCTCTTTGCGTCTGGAGATGGCATCTTTATCCTGCACTACCCCTTTTGCATCCCGTTTTGCCTCTTTGCCGACTTCAAACTGCGGTTTATAAAGAATGACAATATCTGTCCCCTCACCACCCAATCTGTCAATCGCATCGCTAATCTGAAGCACCGAGATGAACGAAACATCACAAGTGATAAGCTCAAATGCCTCATCCGCTTCAAAATCACGGATATCTGTCTCTTCAAAGAGTGAGAGTTTTTCGTTGTCCCGCAAGGAGATATGCAGTTGGTCTTTGCCTACATCGACACAAGAAAGTGAAGCAACATCGTTTTCTAACAAAATCTGCGCAAACCCACCCGTGCTTGAACCGATGTCTAGCGTCCGTTTGCCTTTGACATCTAACGCATACCCTGCCAAAAAGCTTTCGAGTTTACGCGCCGCACGGGAGACATAAAACTTCGCATCCTCTACCTCAACTACCGTATTTTCATCGATGTTTGCCGAAGGCTTTGCTACCTTGCCATCCACCCTCACCTGCCCTGCTTTTATCGCCTCATGCGCACGGTTACGGCTCTCAAAGTAACCCTCATCCATCAGGTATTTGTCTAGTCTCATTTAAAATCCATTCACTAAAAAATCAAGGGCATCAACTATCGTGACGCGTTCACTTTCAAGATTTGCAATCACTTTTTCAAGCATATTTTCAGGAATGCCTGCGATGTCCATCGTAGACATATAGACCTGCTTTCCCTCAATCATAAATGTGGGATTCAAATGTTTAATCGCATAGCTATCCTCACACAAGGGAACAACAACTCTGAGTTTGGAGGCAGTATTTATCTCGTGTGTCACATCTAAAAGATAGGGGAACAATGAGGTATTGTTATGATTATTGGTATAAACATCAAACTGAGCCACTAAAATCTCCTAAAACCATCCGAAAAACACCCTTCTCTTTCTATGCGCTCATTTTGTTTTTCAATCGCGGTTTTATTCTCCTCAAGCCACTGATTTTCAGCTTGTTTTTTTACTACCTCTGCCAAGTACGCTTCAAAGTTTTTAGAAATATTTATCTTATACGCTTTTGCTTTTTGTAACAAATCAGAATTGATAGTCAAGCTTGTTGCTTTTTTAGGCGCGTCTTCATTATATGTAATTAACATGTGTATCCTTTATATGTACAATTATATAGTAA
>DYTF01000063.1:0-5457 GCA_020726105.1 Sulfurovum sp.
TGCTTTTACTTTGTGTAAAATCTAAAATTCGTTTTGCTTTTTCTTCGTCAATACCGATGAGGTTTCGTAGCTCTTTAACGGTAAATTTTCTATCATCGTTATAGACAAATCCATCACTTCCTGTGTTGTAAGGTGGGTCGATATAAATCATTTTTACCTGTTCATAATAGGCATTGGAGAGGTGTTTGAGTACCTCTAAGTTGTCGCCTTTGATGAGTAGGTTTTGTGAAGAGGCATTTTTGGGTTTGCTGTTGTGGGTTTCGTCTGCTTTTAGCAAAGTGGTAGCTGGGTCACTTGCCAAAAGTCTTGCATAACTTTTGCCCAACCAATCTAGGCCATAACTCTCGGTAGAAAAATTGATTTCTTTTTCTGTGAGGTTATTTTTAAACTTCTCCAGTTGAAAATTTCCATCTTTGTCAAAGCAATGCGGAAAATTTAATCTCAATGTTTCCAAATCTTTGTTTGGTATTTTTATTTCGTTGGTTACTGTTTCTTTATTCATTTTCTACCTTCGTATCTATCATAGTAAAACCACTTGTGTATTGTATAATCTTTTTTACGACTTCAAAAGTTCTCTCAACCGAAGCCAAATCTACTTTTTCTCGTGTAGAGTGTGGATAGCGTATGGTGGGTCCGATGGAGGCAAATTTCATGGCAGGATATTTCTCGGCGATAACCCCACACTCAAGCCCTGCATGGATTGCCATGAGCTTGGTTTTTCCAAAAACAGCTTGCATCTGCGCACTGACAAGGTTCGTAAACTCACTGATGTCAGGTTTCCATGCAGGGTACTTGTCTTCAAGTGTGGTATGAAATCCATAGGCATGAAAAAAATCCAAGGTTTCTTTTGAAAGTGCTGCTAATTTTTGTGCGTCCATCGCTCTAGCACTGCTTTCTACCACAATACCACCCTTTTCGTCGGTAGTGATAATCGCTAGATTGATGCTTGTATCGGGGATGCCCAGTGTTTCGTTATGTGCGTGTACCCCGTGCCTAAATGCCTCTATCATCGCGATGATTTTCTCACCCTCGCTCAAAACTTTAGGGGTTTCGCTCAAAACTCTCACCTTTACCAGCTCTTCATCTTTTAACTCTGTTTGGCTGTAGACGATGGCAACTGCATTGGCAGGGATGGAGTTTCGCCGTTCTCCTGCGTAGAGAGAGGCTAACTGGGTAATGCCGTGTTGGTACAAATACGCACCCAAAAGTTTGATCGCCGAAGGGATGCCTTTGTCGATATCGACCCCCGAATGTCCCCCCACAAGTCCTTTGACTGCTACTTCATAACAAACTCCTTTGCCCTCTACGAACACATCTTCTTTACTTGCTGTGATGTCAACACCGCCTGCACACCCTATGTAGACTTCAGCTTCATCTTCACTGTCAAGATTGAGCATATAGCTACTTTTAAGTGCAAAATCCACTGCATTTGCACCTATGAGTCCCACTTCTTCATCTGAAGTCAGCAAAAACTCTAACGCTGCACCCTCATCCATCAGCTGCATCATCATCGCGATGCCCATGCCGTTGTCCGCACCCAAAGAAGAGTTTCTAGCACTCATCCATCCCGCTTCCTCATAGGTTTCCAACACGGGTGCTTTGCCCATACACACCATGTCATAGTGGGCTTGGAGACACAAACTTGGATTTCCTTTGTGTATGTAGATGTTTTTCATCTCATCTACCTCTACCGCATAACCCCTACCACTAGCAAAAGCAACTAAAAAATGCAGTAACTTGTCTGCTTCTTTACTACAATGGGGTATCTGGGTGAGGGTTTGAAAATGTTTTATGATGTCTGACATAACACTCCTTATACTATCAATACAAGAAGTATAGTAGAATGATATAAAAATCACCAAAGGAAGCGTTATGGAACACTTTTTTACCTGTCCTTACTGTTGGGAGCGTATCTCTATGATTTTTGACGAAACAGAAGAATCAAGCGATTACATCGAAGATTGTGAAGTATGCTGTCGCCCTATCGAGCTACTTTTTAGATTTTCAGGGACTGAACTTGTGAGTTTTGAAGCTAGAAAAATGGAGGGGATTTAGCCCCTCTAACCCCCTTTATGCTTGCATAGCGTTCAATAGAAGCAGGTACTGCTTTGAACATCAGAGGAATGAAGGTTTTTTCATCAAGATTGAGGCACAAAAAAAAGAGTTATTCCTTTTGGAGTCAAAGGATGCCAACCTTTTGACATATATCAATTGCTTTGGCTTCCACATTCACTATACTTTGTAAAAAAGGAGTGAGACCATGATAGACAAATCTACCATACCCCAAGTAGCCTACAGGGTGATGAATGAGGTACATGACGAAGAGGCTGATCTGCTCAATAGACTGGAATCCTTGTTAAAACAGGAACACATAGATACCCAAGCTGTGGATGACACCCTGCAAGCACTACTTGCGCACACGAAGGTGCATTTTGCCAATGAAGAGCGGTTGATGCAAGAGGTCTCTTTCCCTGCATTTATGATGCATCAGGGTGAACATCTGCGGGTACTAGGTGAGATGAAACACACTGTCAGCCGTTGGCAGGCAGAACAAGACACGGAGCTTTTAAACGCGTATTTTCTAGGAAGTTTGCAAGAGTGGCTCATGCTACACATCAGCACGATGGACACCATGACGGCACAATTCATCTGCGCCCATAAAGGATGCGCATGACCCTACTCTCATTTTTAAGCGACCTAAGCTTTGGCAGCAAACCGCAGATTAAAGTGATGCTTGATGGCACGACCTCAAAAGAAATACGCATCTGCATGGATGTTGGCAACATCATGCAAGAACACAAAGCCCCAGGTGCTATTAGCATCATGCTTTTAAAAGGTTCTGTGCGCATCAGCTCCAACAATGAAGAAGTCACACTCAATGAGGGAGACATGCTCTACTTTGAAGCCAATGTACCCCACTCACTCGAAGCAGACGAACAAGCCGTGATTCGTCTCGTACTTTCCAAAAACGACACGACACAACGCGTACAAAATCTTTTGAAACCCCTATAAAAATATCTGTCGCGGCGAACGCCCCCGTAAGCGAAGCGATTCGAGAGCCACAGTCAATTACACCGAATAATAAGTCGCCTTCCCATGATGCAACACCAACGCAGTCGTACTCTGCTCTGGGTGTATCTGAAAGGTTTCACTTAACTCTATGCCAAACTCTTCGGGTTTGAGCAAATCAAAGATGAGTTTACTCTGCTCTAAGTCTGGACAAGCAGGATACCCAAAGCTATACCGCGCTCCCTGATAACGGTTCATACGCACATCACGAAGCGATGCACCCTCATTGTCTGCGATGTTTAGGTCTAAGCGGATTTGCTTGTGCACTACTTCTGCCAATGCTTCTGCGAGTTCTACAGAGAAGCCGTGCACCATGTTGTATTCTAGGTATTTGCCTGCATCATACAATTCTTTTTCGTAAGCTGAGAACTTAGAGCCTGCACTCACGCAAGTAAGTGCGATGACATCATCTCTGTCATGATGAAAAAAGTCAGAGAGGGCACGGTGGGGTTTTTTGCTCTGTCTTGGAAAGCTAAATGTGCCTATGGTGGTACCGATACGCTTACTTAAGGCTTCACGATTGGCATTGGCATCCACATTCCACCCCTCGCTCTCATCAAACAGATAGAGTTCTTGGTCTTGGCTTCTACAAGGATAATAACCATAGAGTATCGTCGGTTCAAACAAGCCTTTTTCGATAAACTCTCGTTTAAGTCGCTCATACGCAGGGTAAACAGTGGTATCCAAAAGCTTTTTGTACGCCTCTTTTGTCATACCTTTGGACTTGTATCCCCAGTGAAATTTGATAACCGTTTTTTGATTGACCCAGTTAAAAATCATATCCAAATCAAGATCTTCTTTTAAAAGCACGCGTCTGCCCCAAAATGGTGGTGTGGGCACTGCTTGAGGCTCTGGCATCTTGAGCTGGGCAAAGGGAGGGATGATAACCTCTTTTTCTTCTTTTTTGACATGCTCTACCATGTCACCTGCTAGTCGTGTGTCCAGTCCGATGCTAGTGTCTTCATTGTACTTTTCGATGCGACTCATGGCGATGACCCCATCAAACGCATCACGACAGTAAAAAATAGGACCTTTATAGACAGGACGGCAAAAATCATCCACAAAAGACCGCGTCAGTGCTGCACCCCCTAAAAGTACGGGGATGGTGAGTCCCATTTCTGCCATTGTTTCTAGGTTATCCTTCATGACCGCTGTGGATTTGACCAAAAGACCGGACATCCCGATGGCTTGGATGGGTTGGCGATCCACTACATCAAGATACTCCTGCAAATCTGTTTTGATGCCGACATTGACCACCTTAAAGCCGTTGTTAGAGAGGATGATGTCGACCAGATTTTTACCCACATCGTGCACATCTCCTTTTACCGTACCGATGACCAGTGTGGTATCGGTATCTTTTTCTTGCTTGCTAAGGTAGGGGTTAAGATAGTCCACCGTTGTCTTCATCGTTTCTGCGGATTGCAATACAAAGGGCAATTGCATCTGACCCGAACCAAAAAGCTCACCGACCACCTTCATCGCATCGATGAGTATCTCGTTGACGATGCGATCGGCTTCTATTGTCTGGCGAGCCTCTTCTACAAGGGGTATCATCCGTTCTTTGTCACCATCAAGCAGCAGTCTGGCTATCTTCTCTTCACTGCTCATCGCTTCATAGGCTTCATCATTCGCATCATCATCGATGACGGCATCTGAAAAGTGTTCGATGAACTTAAAGAGTGACTGGTCATCCGGTGCAAAGAGCAACTCTTCGCAGATGGCTTTATCGGCGTCACTCATCTTTGCTAGAGGGATGATATGCTTGACATTGATGATGACCGTGGTAAGCCCGACCTCTAAACAGTGGTGCAAAAAGACAGAGTTAAGGTAACGCCTTGCATTGGCATCCAGACCAAAAGAGATATTAGAAAGTCCCAAAGTAGAACCCACTTCAGGATGGCGGATATGCAGTTCACGGATGGCTTCCATCGTCTGTATCGCTGCATCACGGTACTCCAAATCACCCGAACCCACGGTAAATGTCAGCACATCAAAGATGAGGTTTCGTGGGTCTATGCCATGTCCGTTAACTGCCATGTCGTACATACGCTCAGCTTGTGCTACTTTGTCTTCTGTGGTTTTTGCCATCCCCACTTCATCGATGGTCAAACATACCAATGCTGTACCAAATTTTTTCGCCAACTTACAAATGGCATCAAACTTCTCGATGCCGTCTTCAAGATTGACCGAATTGATGATGGGTTTTCCGCCGATGCACTTTAAGCCCTCTTCCATCGTATGCACACGCGTCGCATCAGGCATGAGTGGCAGAGGGATTTTTTGGTTATACAGCTCCATAATGGCTTTCATGTCCACCGCCCCGTCACGCCCTGCAAACTCCACATTCACATCCAAACAATGTGCCCCGTCTCTCACTTGCGCTTGACC
>DYTF01000063.1:5557-6980 GCA_020726105.1 Sulfurovum sp.
TCATCGGGTCCCATCGGGTAGTAAGTGTAGCCACCACGGTTTTGTGGAAGCCCTGCATTGGCATGCACTGAGATGGGTATGGCGCAGAGTTCAGAGAGGGTTTTGAGGTGTTTTTTTACCTGATCTGGCCCTGTACCACAGTTAAAGCCCAGAGAGAGGATGTCAAAAGGCTCAAGAATAGTGGCAATAGTCGTAGCGTCGGTGCCAATAAGCATCGAGCCACTGAGTTCGATGGTCACTGACACCATAACGGGCAATTTTACCCCTCTCTCTGCGTTCGCTGCTTCACAGCCATGCAGTGCTGCTTTGATTTGCAAAGGGTCTTGACAAGTCTCCAACAAAAAGACATCACAACCCCCGTCTATAAGCCCCAAAGCAACGATTTTATAGCCTTCAAACATTTCATCATAATGGATATGACCCAAAGAAGGCAGTTTTGTCCCAGGCCCAATCGCGCCTAGTACAAAGCGAGGCGCATCGGGTGTGGCATACTCATCACAAATGGCTTTGACTAGTTCTGCCCCTTTTTTAGAAAGCTCGTACGCGCGTTCACCCATCTGGTACTCATCAAGCACCCAAGGCATCGTTCCAAAAGTATTGGTCTTGAGTAAATCCGCACCCGCCATCGCATAGCGTTTATGGATGCGGCTGATGAGTTCTGGGGCGGTGTGATTAAGCAGTTCGTTGCACCCTTCCTGATCAATGCCTTTATCATCTATCCACGCTTCAGGTGGTACTTTAAGGTCTTGTATCTGCGTACCCATGGCACCGTCAATGACGAGTATACGGTGCGCTAAAAGTGATTTGATTGTTTGCGCTATAGACAAAAAATACCCCTTATCTTAATGCTGCAATTGTAGCAAAGTATAGTTGATGTGAGGCTAATCTGCTAAGCGTACAGGTTGGCTACTAGGTATTTGCGTGTATAATGTGGCTATATAAATTACTGATTCAGGAGACATGATGAGCAAAACAATCAAAAATACTATTACGGGCGAGGAGATTATTAAACCTAATCCTGTAGATATCGAAGTGCCATTTGACGGTGGTGTGATGATAACAGAAACCGATACAGCAGGCATCATCACCTATGCCAATCGGAAATTTCGTGAACTCACAGGCTACACCAAAGAGCAGCTCATCGGTTCACCACACAACATAAACAGACATCCAGATATGCCAAAAGCAGCCTTTAAAGGGATGTGGGAAACCATCAAAAGCGGCAAATACTGGGAAGGTTTTGTTAGAAATATGACCAATGAAGGCAAATATTACAATGTCATCGTATTTATTAAACCCAAGCTAGATGAAGCAGGGAATATCATAGGCTACATCGCCGGAAGAAAAATCCCAGACAAAGATCTACTCCGAAGAGCCTTTGCTCAATACAAAGACATGAAAAATGATGAACATTAAGTAAATG
>DYTF01000212.1 GCA_020726105.1 Sulfurovum sp.
AAAGACGATGATCAAAGAGTTGAGTATCGACTAAAATAGATGATTTAATGAGGGCTGTAGGGGCGCAAGTGGAATTGATAAAAGAAAAGTAGTTGTAGAGTATCTCATGGGCATCTTTGACCTGCGGTCTGTTGAACCAATTTTGAACATCCAAACTTGCTTCTTCTGAACGGTCATTGACGGTTTGAATCCATGTAAAGGATAAATCAAGATCATTGTTTTGCATATATTTCAACTGCTCTTCAATTTTCTGAGATGCAAAAAAATCATCTGCGGATAGTATTGCGATAAATTCACCAACACTTTTTTCAATAGCAATATTTGTCCCCAATGAAACTAGTTTATTGTATGGTTGTGGTAAAAATACTATTCGACTGTCTCCATTTATTTTGTTTTCTATCATCTCTTTGGAACGATCTGTAGATGCATTGTCAACAATAATCAATTCCCAGTTCTGATAGGTTTGGTTTAAAACGCTTTCAATGGATTGTGCAACAAATTTCTCATGGTTATAACACAGCATGCAGATGCTAACTAAAGGATTGTTATCTATATTCATTGATGACTCTTACTATTTTTTCTGTATCTTCCAAACGCTGCACTCCAGAGATAGGTAAACTCAACACCTCTTCGTGTATCTGTTCACTGATAGGGTAATTATACCCGTTCCACTCTTTGTAGGCGTTTTGTTTATGGGGAGGAATAGGGTAGTGAATAAGCGTTTGGATATCATTATCTAATAGATACTTTTGTAATTCATCTCTTTTATTTGTTCTTATTACAAACAGATGCCATATATGGTTATCTTCTGCTCGTACAGTTGGTAAAATCAATTTATCATTTTTGATATTTTCAAGATAGTAGTTTGCTATCTCTCTTCTTTTTTCTACTTCATTATCCAAGTATCTAAGCTTTACTCTAAGCATCGCAGCTTGAATCTCATCAAGTCTGCTGTTTATTCCTTTGTAAAGATTTTCATATTTTTTATGACTTCCATAGTTTCCTAGTGCTTTTATCGTATTTGCTAGCTCTTCATCATTTGTAGTTACTGCTCCACCATCACCTAAAGCTCCTAGATTTTTTCCAGGATAAAAGCTAAATCCACTTGCATCACCTAAATTTCCACTTTTTTTATTTTTAAAATATGCACCATGAGATTGAGCTGAATCTTCTAT
>DYTF01000213.1 GCA_020726105.1 Sulfurovum sp.
TTTTATGAATCGTCAAATTTTAGCTTGCAATGTAGGCTTAGATATTTCCAAAGCCGATTTTAATGCTTGTATTTTAACTACTTACAACGATTACAGTCGTATAAATTCGGGTTCAAAAGTTTTTCAAAACTCGCCCAGCGGTTTTACCGTTTTTTTTTCTTGGTGTAACAAAACTGTAAGTTTTGAAAACAAAAGCTTTACAATGGAATTTACGGGGCGTTACAGCGAAAAAATTGCCCATTTTCTATATGAAAAAAAAAGCACTGTTTTCATGGTTTCGCCTTTTAAATCCAATCGTTTTCGCGAAAGCTACGATGCCGATGTAAAAACTGACCAGACTGATGCTTACACATTGGCAGTCATGGGTTTAGAAAGAAAACTCGTAGCTTGGCAACCCGACAGCGAGTTCTTTGCAAACTTAAAAATCATTGTTAGAGAACGTTACGGTTTGATAAAGCAAAAAACAGCCATTAAAAACAAACTTCATGCTTTGGCGTATGCAGCCGCCGCTGTTGCGCCAACTGTTGAGCGGTTAAAAGAACAAATGAAGCTCATTAACAAGCAAATACGCGAAATTGACAAGCAGATTGAAAACTATCTTAAAACCGATGAAAAAATTTGGCAAAAGGTTGAAAATCTGCAAACTATACCCGGTATTGGCTTGACCACTATTTCAACCATTTTGGTCGAAACCGATGGGTTCCGTAAAACAGCAAATGTGAAAGAACTAACGGCTTTTGCTGGATACAAGGTAACCATTAAAGAATCAGGTATTTACAAGGGACGGAGTCATATTTCCAAACGAGGAAATAAATTTATAAGACAAGCCCTGCACATGCCCGTTTTGTGTATCATTCAGATTAATCCGCTCTTTAAACCCAAGTATTTAGCACTGAAAGCTCGCAAACCCAAGCCTATTATTGCCACAACAGCAATAGAACGTAAAACGCTGATTTTGATGTATTCAATGTACAAAAACGATTCTACTTTTAATGCAAACTATTTTAATAACAAACAACATGTAAACTGACTTTTTTCATAAAACCCTATGTATTTAAAACAGTAACAAACTGTTAATCAAATACAAAGCATCAAAAAAAATGATGCTTATGGTATAGTATTGTTCAAAAAAAAAGCAATTTTTGTTTTTTTCAAAAATAGAACTCTTTCATTT
>DYTF01000064.1 GCA_020726105.1 Sulfurovum sp.
CTTGCGTATATATTGTTGGCACTAGATTTTCTGAATACCGAAACAACACTGTGGTGATATGTAAACATAGAACTCATGTATGAAATGAGTATACCGAGCTCTATAAACAAAGAATTTAAGTGCAGGAGGCTTTATTAACCTTAGATTAACTAGACTGTATTATACTTTACTTCAAATCAACACTTAAAGGATTATCATGGCTTTATATGATAGAGATTATACATCTGTAGAAAGCTCGCATACGCAAGAGGTCGCCAGTGTAAGTTTTATGAAACGAACTTATCAATTGCTTGCTGCTAGTATGGTGGCTGCTGCTGTTGGCGCATATGTTACGATGCCATTCGCGCAAATGGTTTCAGAATATAAATGGTTTATATTTGGTGCTGAACTTCTCATGCTTTTTGTGGGGCTTAGAGTAACAAGAAATCAACCTGGTCTTAATTTGCTCGCACTATTTGCCTTTACCTTCCTAACCGGTGTCTCTTTGGTGCCTCTTTTGGCATCACTCATTGGCGCAGGAAACGGTGCGGTGATTGGAAATGCATTTTTGATGACCTCTGTTCTATTTGGTGCACTCAGTCTGTTTGCTATCAACAGCAAAACAGACTTCTCTAGCTGGGGAAAACCGCTGTTTATTACACTCATTGTTGTGATTATTGCTTCACTTATAAATATGTTCATATTGCAAAGTCCGATTATGCATGTGATTATCACTGCAGGCATATTGCTTTTATTTAGTATCTTTACAATTTATGACACGCAAAATATAGCCAATGGCGCGTACGACTCACCAGTGGATGCAGCGGTTTCTTTGTATCTTGACTTTCTTAATATATTTACTTCTTTGCTTCAGCTTCTTGGAATCTTTGGAAATGATGAGTAAATAATCTCAAATGGCTACTTGGACACAACAACTGTGTCTAAGTAGTCTTGCTTTCAAAAATATCTCCTTTTACAAAAAGAACCTCAAATTCCAAATAGTTTAGTGTATACGACTCCATAAGTGCCTTTGTCTGCTTATATGTAAGTTTTCTTTCTCTGCCACTTACCCCGCTTTTTTTAATATAGCGAAACATCTCTCTCGCGCTCCCAAATTCAAGCCTATACTCTTTGGTCTCAAACGAAGCATGATAGTATTTTTGAATTGTATCTTTCAAGATGCTTTGTGGGTAAATGGGTGATGTGATTCCTGCTACTTGATGAAGCGTCTTGAAGGTGTTGGCGGTAAAGATTGCAAAATAAACCTGACATGGTATTTGTGCTATTTGTGCTAAAGTAAAATCTAAATCTTTACACCACTGTAGTGCAGAAGAGGAGAGAACAACCCCGCCCTCACCCAGAGAAATGTTTTTAAAGGCATGAAATGAATTAAAATCAGCTTCTATTTTTTCAATATTTGTAGCGCATGGATGAAGAGCTAGCATTTGTGGTGAAAAATCTAATGCGATAAAGTTGTCAAAAGAGCGCGTTAATTCCATGATGTTTTTATAGACCATACCACTACCGCAACCGATATCTAAAATCGTAGTTTGATGCCCAAAAGGAATCATCTCAACCAATGTTTTAGCCACTTGTGCCTGAATGATGCTATAACTATCGTACTGACTGGCAAAACGAGAAAACTCTTCAACTACTTCGGGCACTCTGTTTCCTTTTGCTCTGATTTTTCTACTCATCACCCTTTCAAGCTTATTTGGGTATAATCGCCGAAATTATACCCAAATTTAATGGGTCATCCAATACCCAAAAGAGGAACAAATGACATCAACACTTTTAATCGTACAAATCGTATTAGCACTTGCAATCACTATTGCCGTATTATTACAAAAAAGTTCAAGCATAGGTCTAGGTGCTTACAGCGGGAGTAATGAATCTGTATTTGGCGCAAAAGGACCCACTAGCTTTCTTTCTAAACTTACCTTTTCATTGGCATTTGCATTTATTGTCAATACTTTGGTTTTAGGTTATTTATACACAAAAGCCAATACATCATCGATTGCTGACAGTATCATTCCTGTAAACAATAGCGCTGTCCCTAATGTGCCAACAACAACGAAAAATACTGCGCCACAAGCACCTGCTTCTCCATCCGCGATGCCCGAAGAGACTATGCCTTCTGATACACAAACCAAAGACTCAAACAGTACCTCCAGCATAAACTAAAACCAGAGAGGGGAACCTCTCTTCTTGCTGCACATCACTCTTATTGCACAACAAGCTAAAAAAGTGTAAAATGCCAGCAAATAATACCAAGGAGAGCAACATGGTAAATGATGTTTTTGAAGACACAAAAGAAAATATGCAAAAATGTATTGATGCCCTAAAAAGAGACTTTACTACCCTAAGAACGGGCAAAGTGACCACTTCGATTGTGGACAATATCAAAGTTGATTATTATGGGACGATGACAACCCTTAGTCAGGTAGGCAGTGTGATTGCCACCGATGCAACAACTATCAGCATCACTCCTTGGGAGAAAACCATGCTTTCCCCGATTGAAAAAGCCATTCAAGAAGCCAACATTGGTGTAAATCCTAATAATGATGGAATACTCATCAAACTCTTTTTCCCGCCAATGACAACAGACCAAAGACAAGGGGTCGTGAAACAAGCAAAAGGCATGGTAGAAAATGCCAAAGTCTCTGTCAGAAATGTCAGAAAAGACGGGAATGACAAGATTAAAAAGCTTGAAAAAGATAAAGAGATAAGCGAAGACGAGTCTAAAAAAGCACAAGAACAGATACAAAAAATCACCGATGAGTACATCGTTAAGATTGATGAAACATTTAAGGTCAAAGAAGCCGATATTCTCAAGGTTTAAAAATGAAAAAACCGATTGATGTAGAAAAGGCCTACAAAGAGGCAAATGCATTGCTTGAAGGGCATTTTTTGCTTGCAAGTGGTAACCACTCTAGCCGATACCTCCAAAGTGCAAAAGTACTTGAATACCCTCAAAAAGCAGCACTGCTTACGGATGCACTGGCGAGCATGATTCGTGCATATGGGATGCATGTAGATACAGTTTGTGCACCTGCCCTGGGTGGTGTTCTTGCAGGATATGAGCTTGCTCGTTCTCTTGGGGTGCGTTCTATTTTTGTAGAAAAAAAAGAGGGTGGCATGGAATTGCGTCGGGGCTTTGAGATAGCCAAGGGTGAGAAGGTCATCATCTGTGAAGATATCATCACCACGGGCGGTTCTGCGCTCAAAGCTGCCCATGCCATTGAAGCGTTAGGTGCTGAGGTTGTCGCTTTTGCATCACTTGCCAATAGAGGATTTTGCAAACGATTCGGTAGCCCAAAAGAAGCAAAGAAAGAATGCATGCTACCGTTAAACATCCCTCTTTTTTCTTTGGATGATTTCACTTTTGAGATGTATCTACCAGAAGAGTGTCCTTTGTGCAAAGAGGGCAGTGTTGCCATCAAGCCTGGAAGTAAATCTTAGCCACTAGCCCACTTGCCAAACTATGGCACAAAGCTCAATCGCAATATCACTCTTCTTCGGTTTAAGCGCGAAGGTATCGATGGCGTAAGAGTCGATACTATATTTTTCAGTTAAAACAGTTATTTTATCTTCTAATTCATTTTCTAATTGCGTTATCTCTTCTTGCACCGCCGTATTTCTCTCTTCTGCATGACTCATATCTGTCCTCTCTTTAAGAACCTTACTTCCTTTGCTTGCCGCGCGACCGATACTCGTAGCAGAACCTCGCCCCAAAAGCGCACCCAAAATGGCAATACCTGCTTCTACCATCGAACCTGTTGAATCAGTAGACTCTTTTTCAAGTTGTGCCTGTGTGCGAGAGAGCCTAGTAAGTAAGGTTTTCTCTCTCTTTGCATAAGTATCTTGCAATTTTTCAATCTCAAGTTCTTTTTTTTGACCTAAGACATCTTGCAAGCGAACCTTAAAGCCTGATTCTGTCTCATGGGCTCGTGACTCCATCTTGAGTGCATCACAACGATAGAGCACTAAGCTTTCTTGACGATACAGCATCTCTTTGAGTGCATTGCTGGCTTTTTTTAGTCCCTTGTCAGAGAGAATGATCTCAGGAAGTGCATTATACAATGCACCCTGTGGAGTAGTATTTGGATAACGCTCAAATATAATGTCTTCTTCTCTCGCTTCTTCCCATACGATGCGCTGTTGGTCTTCTTCAAGTGCAAGGAAAAGTATAAAAGATTTTTTTTCATCTACACCCTTGCTTTGATGGTAAAAATGTGTCGTGCCCTTAGCTGCCAAGTACGGCAAAAAGTGGTTCATACTGGAAATATCTGGCTCAAAGTACTGCAAAATAGAAGCATCAATACTTTGATAACTTTGCATAGAAACCTGCTTGCCTGAAGTGCTAACATCGGCTATATGCGCATCTTGTTTCTGCTTATATGTTTGCATCAAGCCACTAATCTCCTCTTTACTCAAAGGACCTTTAAGATAGCTCAATACCCAGCGCACAGAAAAAAGCTTGACATCATCCAAGTGTGCACTTTTGATGAAAAATGTTCGCTCTTTGAGGTTGGAAAGGAGTGCTCTTAATTGGGGTTTATCTAAAGAAGAGTCTATTTTTCCTCCCAAACCTTCGATCACTCTGTCTATGTCTTGTGCCGTTTGTAACCTGCCTATAAACCATGTTGCGATGTTTGAAAGTCCTTTATAATCCAAGTCAACAGGGTTTTGTGTGCTCAAAACCACGCCTACACCAAACGCTCTTGCTTGCTTTAAAAGAAGCAACATAGGCTCTTTGCTTGGCGGATTCTTAGTAGGTGGGAAAAATCCGAATATCTCATCCATATAGAGCACTGTCTTCAGGGCTACTGTACCACTTTGCATGCGCATCCATGCGATATACTTATTGAGTAGCAGTGTGACAAAAAACATACGCTCGGTATCGTTCAGATGAGAGAGCGTAAAGATAGCAATTTTTGCTTTACCTTTCTCATCATAGAGTAGTTTTTGTATATCAAGCGTGTCGCCTTCAAGCCAAAGTGAAAAACTGGGGCTTGCTAGAAGAGCGTTGAACTTTGTTGCCAACCCAAAGCGTGCTTCTTTGTCATAAAAATCATCCAACACAAGGACACCTATTTTTTTAAAAGGTGGGTTTATGATTTTACCTATGATGCTTTCGATGCTTAGATTTTCTGATGCAAGCCATGCTTGCATGATAATATGTGCCAACAAAATATACTCTTTTGATGCCAAAGGATCCGCTTCAATACCAACCAGAGAGAGTAAACTGCTTGTTGTGCTTTTGAGATAAGAGGCAAAGGTATCACTTTCTTGCATGACTTCAGGTGGCGGAACATCAAGAGAACTTAATATGTTGATGGGTAGACCAGCTGACCCTCCTGGTGTATAGATATATTTTTGTACCTCATGGAACTTTTGTACACGCTCTGCACTTTGATGCCAGCTTTCTATGCCCTCTTTCCATGCTGTAGCCTGTTTTTGGGCATAAACCTTGGAATCTGTCTCTTTGATTCTGGCTTCTTCTCTCACCCAAGGCTCAAATGCCTCTGGCAAAAAATGGGGATCCGTAAAACAAAGATTACCCATATCTCCCTTTGGATCAATGATAAGTGAGGGGATATTGTCAATCGCTGCTTCTTCAATCAGTGTGATACCCAAACCTGTTTTACCAGAACCAGTCATACCGATGATGGCTGCATGGGTTGTGAAATTTTTGTTTTTAAGGAGTGTCAGCGTGTCACTTTGCTGCATTGTTTGTGCATCAATCTCTTTACCCAAATAAAACAAGCCTAGTTTTTCATAAATCTCTTGCATAGACACTCCCATAAATCTTAAATCATTTGAAATATTTTACCGAAATTTCGTTCTTTTTTGTCGCTAAAAAGCGTGCTTGGTATTAGGGCTGTCTACCTTGAGGGGTTATGGCGGGGTTTGGAACTCTTGCTGCATTGTTGCCATTTGGCTGTGTCGGTGTAGGTGGAGTTCCTTGAGGTGCACTAGGATTTGATTTGCTAATCCCTTGCAACATAAAACTAATGGGCTCTTTGCCTTGTTGCTCTAAAATAACGAGCATTTTGTTGTTTTCATAATACAAATCAAACACCTTGATGTTGGGCATCACAGGATCAACTTCGACTTTTTCATCCTCAAGCACAGGGAGATGATAGTCGTTGCCTTCAATACGCACCAAAAGATTATCTTCTTTTAGCACCACCCAACACACTTTCGCCGAAGAGAGAGCATACAGTGAGTGGCGTGTCTCGTTGATGCACACTCTGCTTCGCTCATCTTTTTCTATGGTGATATTGCCATCTGAGTCCATAAGGTCTGCATAGAGCACTTTGACTATTTTTGCGTCGATTTTAGATTTTTTAAGATGCTCGAAGAGTTGTTGATTGGAGTCTTGCAAGATATCAACCGTAGAAAAGAGTGCCACAATAATAATGCCCATTAACGCAATAGAGATAAGTACTTCAATCAGTGTAAACGCGCGACGAACACTTTTTCTCTCCAGTATCACATCAGCCATCCATGATGCCTACACGAATAGCTTCTTCATAACTGGTTTGCCCTTCAAGAAGCATCTGCGTGAGTTTGTCAGCGATAGTGACCATGCCATTTTGTTTCATGTACTCTCGCACTTGATAGTCATTGAATCCGTCTTTCATCATCTCTTTTACTTTATCATTGATAATAAACAGTTCGCCAATGGCTTGTCTGCCTTTGTAGCCCGTAAAATCGCAGAGTTTACAACCTGCAGCCTTAAAGTATATTTTATCCGCAGGAACACCTATCTCATCAGCTATCACAGGAGCTAGCCCTGTCTCTTCTTTACAATGGATGCAGAGTTTACGAGCCAATCTTTGGGCAAGAACTCCCAAGAGTGTTGAAGAGATAAGAAAGTTTTCAATCCCCATATCCATCAAACGGCT